>JBEVNF010000107.1:0-6384 GCA_040508255.1 Flavitalea sp. | reverse complement strand
CGTGCGTTTACGTGCCTGAAGAACCGATCAAAGTTTCTTCAGTGATTGAACTTGATATCAGGCGAAACGAAAAGTCTGTCTTCAACGGTAAAATTGCGCTCGATCGCATGAAACGCCAGCATACAGAATTGGTTGATTACTTATTCCGTGAATTTATTTTTCCAAATGGTGTTTTATTGATGACAGGCACCGGCCTTGTTCCACCGGATGATTTCACGTTGAAGGTTGGTGATGAAGTTAATATCACTATACAGGGAATCGGAAAACTCACCAACGTAGTCGCTACATTATAAATTCTGAAGAACAGGTTCGGCTATGCATCATAGTTGAACCTGTTTAAAGGCAAGCCTTTTACGCCGGGCTTTACAGAAAATACGCTCCCTGAATCAGGATACTTCTTAAGATCATCTTCGCTCATTTCCTGAGATGCAGTCGTGATATAAAGTGTTTCGAGTTCCTTTCCGCCAAAACAGCAACAGGTCACATTGAGTACACCGGGAACTTCAATCGAGCTTAATTCCTTTCCCGTAGCCGGATCATAGCGTGACACACGTTTACCACCGTAAAATGCGATCCATAACATTCCTTCTGCATCTACACACATTCCATCGGGGCTGCCTTCCGCATCTTTAAGATCAATGATGGTTTTCCTGTTTTTTATCGAACCATCAATCAATGAATAGTCGAACTGAATGATGATCTCGTTAAGCGTGTCAACGAGGTACATCTTATCATTTTGTGGTGACCAACCCAGCCCATTACTCATACCAAGACCGCTTACCTGGAGTTCATCTTCGAGGTCCTCCCCAATCCGATAAAGGTTTGCATGTCCTTTGTCACCAGGCAAATGAAGGGTACCGACCCATAGGCGTCCCGCGGGATCCGCCTTGCCATCATTTGCACGATTATCGGTAAGATGTTTTTCAAGCGGCGCGAGCGTTCTTGTTTTGAATGTTGAGGTGTTGAGTTCAAGTAACTGATCCTGCAATGCACAGACGATGATCTCGTTGTTTTTTGGAACGATACAACCCACCATCTGGTCCACGTCCCAGGATTCATTTTGTTTTGTGGACGGGTCGTAACGATTTACCTGGTTGCTCCTGATATCTATCCAATATAGTTTTTGTATACTGTCGTCCCATACTGGTCCTTCGCCGAGGATTGCCTGGGTTTTGAGTTCAAGTGTTGCTTTCATATTGAAAGATTGCAAAAAAGATATGCCGTCCTTTACAACAACATGAGTGGGCGAACCCACTCATGCTTGCTTCGGCCGGCAGAGCGGTCTGTAGCGATGTTATGTAAGCTAAGGAATGTCCTGTTTTCGAATTCTTAAGTGTGAGATGTTGCTATTTAACCCCGAAACTGTATTTACCAGAACCAACTTCCACAACAACATATTCACCTTCTTTAACACCTTTCACCGCAGCACCTGCTTCTGTAACTGCATCAACACCAGTTGCAGGTATATAAATTTTTGCTTTAGTGTTTGCCGGAATTTCAACATCCATTGAAAACTTACCACCCTCCACTTTCCAGTGTGATGCAAGTTTTCCATAGTTGGTTTCATATTCAGCGGTAACATCTGTCAGTCCACCACCAACATGCGGTTTTACAGAAATTGATTTGTAACCGGGCAATGAGTCATAGGTATCAAGACCAGCAACAACACGATACATCCAGTCACCGATTGCACCATATGCATAGTGATTAAAAGAGTTCATGCCAGGTGTCTGGAAGGAGCCATCGGGCTTTTGTCCATCCCAACGTTCCCAGATCGTGGTCGCGCCGTTCTTTACAGGATATAACCATGATGGATAACTTTCCTGCATGAGTAATTTGAATGCAACATCTGTAAATCCAAATCGAGACAGTACATGACAGAGATATGGAGTTCCAAGAAATCCTGTTGTAAGATGATTGCCATAACGGGCAACATTATCCGCAAGACGCTGAGCAGCCTGTGAACGCAGTTGTTCCGGTAACATATCAAAATTCAATGCAAGAACATAAGCCGTCTGAGTACCGGAAACAAGTCTTCCGTTTGGAGTAAGATACTCTTTCACGAAAGCAGCCTTTACGGAATCATACAGATCAGAATATTTCTTTACATCCGCTTCTTTGCCAAGCAATTTTGCGGTGTTGACCATGATCTTTACTGAATTTGCATAAAAGCATTGTGCGATCAGGTATTTGTCTGTGATAGCACCTTCACCACTATTATCATCATCGGGACGGTAGAATAACCAGTCCCCAAAATGTCCGCCCTTGTTCCAGAGATTATTGGTGCTGTTTGCTTCCATATATCCAACCCATTTTACCATGCTTGGATATTGCTGGTCAAGAATACGTTTATCACCATAAGCCTGGTACATTGTCCATGGAATAATGGTAGATGCATCCGCCCAACCGGTAGAACCACCGTCGTTCTTACCCAATACATTCGGGATCACATGCGGTACAGAACCATTGGGTTGCTGATCAGCAGCAAGATCCTTCAGCCACTTGTCGAAGAAATTGTAAACATTCATATTGAAAGTCGCAGTTCTTGCAAATGCCTGCGCATCACCTGTCCAGCCAAGACGTTCATCACGTTGCGGACAATCCGTTGGAACATCAAGGAAGTTACCACGCTGCCCCCAGGCAATATTATGTTGCAGTTGATTGATCAGTGTATTGGAGGTTTTGAATGTACCCGTACGTTTTGTATCAGAATACATCGCTACTGCTGTAAAGTCTTCCGGTTTGATCTCACCTTTGATCCCTTCAACACGGATAAATCTGAAACCCTGGAACGTAAAATGTGGTTCGAATTTTTCTACACCGCCGCCTTTGAGAACGTAGATGTTTAACTGCTCGGCAGCACGGAGGTTTTCAGTGTAGAAATTTCCTGCTTTGTCCAATACTTCTGCGTGGTAAATCTTCACGCTATCTCCTTTGGAACCTGATACAGAAACTTCAACCAGACCAGTTACTTCCTGTCCAAAATCAATCACCTTTTCACCTTTTGGTGTAGTGATCAGTTTCAAGCCTTTGAAACGTTCCTGTTTTTTAACGGGTTCGTTATAGGTTGCGATCAGGGTATTCTTTGCGCCATTCTGGATCTTTACACTTTTCCAGTCTTTATCATCAAAGCCCGTATTGTTCCAGCCGTTCTTTTCGAGGTTTGCATCATAATGTTCTCCATCATAGATCTCAGAGCTAAGAACACCACCAGTCGAAGACTTCCAGCTATTATCAGTGGCAATGATCTCTGAAGTACCATCAGTATAATCAACCTTGATCTGTGCGAGTAACCCAAGTTCTTTACCCCATAAATTCAGGTTATTGTTCCAGGCCAGTGGGGTACGATACCAGCCACTCGCGAGACCTGCAGCGAAAACATTTTCACCACTCTTAAGCATATTGGTAACATCATAAACCTGGTACTGAAGTCTCTTGTTATAAGACGTCCAGCCTGGGGTGAGATAGTAATCACCTACCCTCTTTCCATTTATAAAAGCTTCATAGATGCCATGTGAAGTGATAAATGCAAGTGCTGATTTGACTTTCTTAGGTGCGGAAAATTGCTTGCGGAGCAGATGACCCGGACGAACAATTGAATCTTCTGCGAAGCCAATACCTATCCATTGCGCCTTCCAGTCTGATTCACTCAGCAAACCCATTGTCCAGTTTGCAGGTTCACTCCAGGCACTTGCTTTCCCTTTGTTATCCCAAACCTTTACTGACCAAAAATACTTCTTTGCTGAAGCAAGGGCTGGTCCGCCATAAAGATTGTGTACAGACTCGTCAGAAGCAATTTTTCCGCTCGACCAGACCAGTCCTTTGCCTGATTTTGCACCAGCTGCGGTTTCAGCAACACGGATCTCAAAAGCTGTCTGCAAAACATTTCTTTCTTTCGAGTTGAGTTGCCAGCTGAATGCCGGTTTAACAATATCGATACCTATCGGATCTTTTAAGTTTTCAACCTGCAGTTTTGAAACAGCAGTTTGTGCAACAACAGATCCTGTAATAGCCGCGAACGACAAAGCGAGGAAAAATGATTTTCTCATGGCGCGTTATTTTGATTGATATTTTTTTAAGGTGACAAGGTCCGGTGGAAGATTCTGTGGGTTCCAATGTTTGTGTATCGCGATTGCAGCACCAAGCCCGGTTGATTGCGGAACAGTTGCGGCCGCTACTTCCAGGTGAGGAAAAGCATTTGCAAGGAGATGCATGTAAACATCATTCTTACTGAAACCACCATCAACATAAATTGATCGGATCGTATCGCTCATGACCAGGTTTGTTGAAAATACCTGTTGAGCAATAATATCAGCGATCAACTGGTGATAAGCCTCTTCATAGTTTTCAAATGAAGAAAGATCTCTTTGACCGAATAATGAATCTTTCAGATCCACCACCTCAGCAGAAACTGCCTGCGCGTTGTGAATAAGATTTGGTAGATAGCTATCACGGTAATGAATAGCCGAAGCTGCATCATTGGTCTGATTAAAATGTTCGTTCAGACGATTTAACTGCTTCTCGTGTTCATTGCCCGCAAATAATCTTGAAGATTTTACAGGATCACCGGTATAGGTCAGATAACAAAGACAATCATTCGTCAACTCTTCTTTAGTAAGCGGAGTATCGTTGAACGGATTCATACTGATGCACCAGGTACCGGTTGATATCAGCAGGAATGGTTTCTGAAACTGGCGCAGGTATGGGATCAGTGCAGCAGAACTATCATGCAGGCCAACACCAATCGGCGGCTGTCCGGTCTTTGCCGGATCATTGATCAGATCGTTTCCTTTTTTTACAGGAGCAAATTTCGCGTTAAGTCCTTCAAGGTTGACCCAGTTGTGATATTCATTGTTGGTAAAATCCCACAGGTTGGTATGACACCCAATACTTGTGATATCAGTAGCATACCTTCCGGAAAGCACAAAAGCGAGGTATTGGGGAAGGTGCAGTGAGTATGCGATCTTACTAAAGACCTCAGGATCCTCCTGCGCAATCTGATACAACTGCATTCCCGAATTAAGGTTACCCAAAACAGGAGATGCAGTGGTTCTTGAAACTTCTTCCTCGCCACCATATTTCTGGTAGAACCTGTTTTTCAGTTGATCAGGATATGGCTTGAGATAGTTGCGTAATGCAGTGACCGGTTCACCTGATTTATCAAGATGAACAAAGCTTGCACCGTATGATGTAAAGTTCAAAGCTTTCAGCCGATAGCGGGTGTCGAGTGAAAGTTCTTCAAGCGAACTGATGAGCCAGTTGGTCAATGCATGAACATCCTCACACGGAAATCCATCTTCATCACTTGTTTCGGGGAGCTGCGTTGAAAACTCCTGTACAAGCCGGTACTGTTCATCGAACAGCAGCAGTTTTTTATTTGTTTTGCCGACATCAAAAACAGCGGCAATATTCAACGTGTTCATAATATGGTTTTAGAGCAATCGAATGGGTTGAAGAATACCTGCCGATACCGTTAAAGTCCTGTAGCTACAGTTTTTGCTCCACGTTCATTGATCAGACCCTGGCGAACTTTAGCGTTGCGGTACAGATGCAAGGGATCGATGGCGCCACCTGCACGAAGACGTGCTTCGGCAACGATCGGGCGAACATCTGTGCGGAATGCATCCTGAAGTATCTCTTGCGCCATCACCACGTCGTTTGCGAGTTGTGCTTCATTTAGCCTGCTGCGATCTACCAGCAATGCCTGGGCATAACTGATCATGATCGCTTCAACTGACTGCAGGAGGTCTTCAAGCGGATCTTTCACATTGTGTGAAGCATCGATCATCCACCCAAGATCTGTATTATGATTCATTCCCTGGCTATCCATTCCTTCCACAAGTTCATTGAAGATGAGAAACAACTGGTATGGTTTGATGCTGCCAACCGTAAGATCATCATCACCATATTTCGAATCATTGAAATGGAAACCACCAAGCTTCTGTTCCATCAGCAATAAAGAAACGATCTGTTCAATGTTTGCATTCGGAAGATGATGCCCAAGATCGACAAGCGTGTATGCTTTTGGCCCAAGTTTGTTGGCATATAACAGTGATTGCCCCCAATCACCAACGGTGGTCGAATAGAAATTAGGTTCGAAGGCTTTGTATTCCACAAACATCTTCCAATCTTCAGGAAGTGCACTATAAATTTCTGCCAGTCCGTCAAGTGTATGCTTGAAGGCCTTACGGAAATTCAGCTGTCCGGGAAAACACGAACCATCACTCAACCAAACTGTCAGCGACTTTGAACCAAGATCAACACCATGTTTGATTACATCAATATTGTGTTGGATCGCCTGGTTGCGGACATTCTTATCAACATGTTGGAGTGAACCAAATTTGTAACTAAACTCCTGGTCCTTTTGATCCTGGAAAGTGTTTG
>JBEVNF010000082.1:0-3176 GCA_040508255.1 Flavitalea sp. | reverse complement strand
ATTATTGGTCTCAACAGTGCTGATCAGCTTGAGCTGCATTTTGATGACGTAACAACCAGCGTAAGAAACTATTCATATACTTATCAATTGTGTAATTCAGACTGGACACCTGTTCAGCTCAGCCAGTTTGATTTTATCAAAGGATTTTCTCAGGTGAGACTTTCAACATACCGGGTTTCATCGATAGCATTCACAAGATACGTGCATTACCAGGCTTCATTGCCCGATCGTAATTGTGTGCCATCGAAGGCCGGTAATTACATATTGAAGGTGTTCAGGGATGGTGATACTTCAAAGCTTGTGTTCACCAAACGCATGCTTGTGGTGCGTGATCTTGCCACGGCACCCACACAGGTTGTGCAGCCCTTTAATGGCCAGTTGTTCCGCACGCATCAAAAGCTGCAGTTCAAGGTGCAGATAGGTGAGTCGATGAACATTCTTAATCCGCAGCAACAGGTGAAACTTGTGATCATGCAGAACAATCGCTGGGATAACGCTGTACGTGATATTAAACCAACCTTTGCCTCAAGAACCACGCTGGAATACAATCTTGAAACCGATGCTGTATTCCCCGCAGGCAAAGAATGGAGATGGATCGATCTGCGCAGTTTTCGTTTGCAGAGTGATCGTGTTGCCACTGCTAAATACTCCAACACATCTACCGAGATCTTTGTAAAGCCTGATATGGATCGCAGCCAGCAGAAGTTTAATTTCTTTCGTGATCTGGATGGTATGTATCGTATAGAAACTGCTGAAAGCATCAACCCATACTGGCAGGCAGATTATGCAACGGTAAACTTCAGTTATATTCCGCCAGGCAATACAATTTTGCCACGCGATATCTATCTTTTTGGTCGTCTCACAGATTATAACCTGAATGATTCAGCCAAAATGAAGTTCAATGTTGAAAAGGGAGTTTATGAGCGTTCGCTGTTCCTGAAACAGGGCTATTATGATTATTCATATGTTACCATTGATCCCTCCGATCCAAAGCGTACTGCCCAGTTTGATCTTACGGAAGGAAATTATTGGGAAACGGAAAATGAGTATACAATACTGGTTTATTACCGTGGTCTGGCGGAGAGATACGATGAGCTGATAGGCATCACAAAGATCAATTCATTGACGGGGCGAAGGTAGTTGCGGCGATCTGACGATTCTCTGTTAAAAAAAACCAGAATGATTTTTTCATAAAACTGCTATGCACTATCTTTGCCGCCCGGCAGGTCTTACACGACCAGCTCCTGCTGAACTCCCCCAGGGTCGGAAGGCAGCAAGGGTAGGCGGTTGTAGCGGTGCGATGTGAGTAATCTGCCGGTTTTTTCTTTTTCTCTCCCAAAAAGCGAATCCAAATCTCACATATCCAAAATCATTCATATCATGAAGTTTTTTATCGATACAGCGAATCTCGCACAAATCAAAGAAGCACACGAACTTGGAATTCTTGATGGTGTTACCACCAACCCATCCCTGATGGCGAAGGAAGGTATCAAGGGCGAAGCAGCAGTGACCAAACATTATGCTGATATCTGCGAGATCGTAGATGGCGATGTTAGCGCTGAGGTTGTTTCTACCGACTTCGCTACAATTATTGAGGAAGGCAAGAAACTTGCCGCGATCCACCCAAACATTGTAGTAAAGGTTCCAATGATCAAGGATGGTGTTAAGGCCCTGAAATGGTTTACTGACAACGGAATCAGAACAAATTGTACGTTGGTATTCTCTGCCGGCCAGGCAATTCTTGCTGCGAAAGCTGGCGCTACCTATGTTTCGCCATTTATCGGTCGGATCGATGACAGCAGCTGGGATGGTGTTGAACTGATCGCGCAGATTGCGCAGATTTATACAGTTCAGGGATTTAAAACTCAGATCCTTGCAGCATCTATCCGTAGTGCACTCCATATCGTTAAGTGTGCAGAAGCTGGGGCAGATGTTTGTACATCACCGCTCGAACCAATTCTCGGTCTGCTTAAGCATCCGTTAACTGATATTGGTCTTGCAAAATTCCTTGAAGACGCGAAGAAATTTCAATAAGTAAGAAGGAAGAGCCTATACAGGGTTCAGCCGGAATTGTAATAAGATTTAAAAGATCCAATCCTTGTCAGGGTTGGATTTTTTATGTCCGTGAAATAGAAGTTTCAAACAGGAAAATCCAGCCTGGCAGATAAGCAGGGAAGTATAAATCATCATTCTTCAAACCAAAAATCTCCTCATCGACCTGAAGAAAGCGAATGCCGGTTCTTCGGCTTCATTACTTCTTCCATGGTCTTAAGACCCTCGGTACTCTCAAACTTCTTAATATAAATCACGCGGCTTTTGGAAACCGTCGTATCCGATTTCAGGAAGATCTTTACCGTCACGCTGTCCTTGCGGAAACCGGTATCAAGAAATAAACTATTCCCCTCAAACTTTCCATCCGTGCAATTAAAGATCAGTTCTTTGGAAGTCAGCGGCAGATACCGGCCATTGGAATACTTGCCATCCACGTTGATATAATTGTAGGTGCCCTTCTTTAAACTGTCGGTATACAGGTTAAAACTGAGGCTTTCCAGTTTCTGCGCGCGGACGCAGAAACCGGAAAGCACAAATAATATCAGGATGAGATATTTCATTTATTATTAAAACGATTTTTTGTCACTTTGAGTTGCATCCGTCTTTTGCGGATTCTTTACATAAGTTTCCAGCCACTGATTCTGCTCCCACAACATATGCAGGATGTTTTCCTTACCCGCATACCCATGACTTTCATAAGGAAGCGAAACAAAACGAACCGTACCACCATGACCCTTGATCGCATTGAACAAACGCTCACTCTGGATAGGGAAGGTGCCCGGATTATTGTCCGCATCACCATGGATCATCAGCAAAGGCGTCTTGATCTTATTGGCATAACTGAATGGCGACATGTTGAAATAGATTTCAGGCGCCTCCCAGTATGTGCGTTCTTCACTCTGAAAACCAAATGGCGTCAACGTTCTGTTATAAGCACCACTGCGGGCAATACCGGCCTTGAACAGCTTTGTATGCGCCAGCAGGTTCGCAGTCATAAACGCACCATAACTGTGCCCGCCAACTGCCACACGATTGCTGTCACCTACACCCATTTTAGCAACAGCCTGGATAGCAGCATGCGCATTCAGGTACAACTGCGGAATAAAATTATCATTCGGCTCCTT
>JBEVNF010000069.1:0-3529 GCA_040508255.1 Flavitalea sp. | reverse complement strand
AGAATGAAATCTGGACGCTCCGGTGAATTCGCATCAAACTTAACTTTCACAGTGGCGAGCAATGGATAATCACTGCGATTACCTTTGCGTTGTGCAATGCTGCCGTTCACCTGTGCGGTTGGCCTTTTCGATATTACCTCAGTGATCAATGACCTCAATATAGTTCTTGCACCTGCAAGATCGTTGTTTCCGATCGCTGCTTCAGCAAGGATCAGGAAAGCTTCTTCACCCTTAAGAATTGCTATTGGTTTCTGATCTGTTGATGCATTTCCTACGTGAAAATATTTTGGATCAAGAAAATCAAGTCTTGGCAAAGGAGCATAAGTGTTTGTTGAGCTGCTGAAGGTGTAGGTCTGCATGGTGTTACTCACACCGTTCACACCATCAAACACTGCATTCAGCAACAACATCGGGCTGTTGGTCCGGATTGAATTTGCAAGTGCCACAGCATTGGTTTTATCACCCAGGTTGTAATATGCTCTCGCAAGCGCAAGCGTGTAGTTGTTTTTCTTTGCAGCAGTTGGTTGCGTTTCAAGCGCTACCTTGAAATACGCGATTGCTTTCTTAAAACTTTCTGCTGCGGGCAAAACTTCACCATTCGCAGTCAATACCACTGAATGATTGATCTCACCTTTGATCAGGTTCGCATATCCACCGATAAAGTATATCTCAGCTTTCATATCAGCAGTCGTACCTGCATCTGCCGGAATGATCGAATTGATACCATATTCAGCCATCTCACTTAAACGACCAATTGCACGTTGCATATTATCAACATCAAGATCATTATAAAGAATGGTTGGTATATCAAACACTTTGTTTGAAAGTGAACTGTTGTTGTAGTAATTGTCAGAAACGATCTCAGTGAAATGAACCGTCTGATTCAGGGTCTGGGCAAGCTGTCTTTGCATACCATTCAGCCATACCTGTGATGATTGCGTGGTTCCTATAAATGACTCATCAGTAACGTTTGGATTCAACACATCCTTCAACTGACATGAAGTCAAGGAAACAAGAAGGAGCGCCGGAATATATTTTCTTATTGACATATATAAAGAGATAGAATTAAAAATTGATTTTTATCGTTGCGATAAATTGTTTCGCCGGTGAGTAAGCACCATAGTTCAGACCACCTGTAGTTGCAGAACCCTGTCCCTGTGCACCACCTGCCATTGAAGCTTCAGGGTCAGTTGTGGATGCTGTGAAGTTCAACGGGTTCACCGCTGTGAGACCAATGCTGAGTCCGTTGATGTTTTTGCCACGGATCGATTTGTCGAATGCATATAAAATACCGATGGTTCTCAGTTTCAGGAAATCACTTTTCTCAACAAAAAGCTGTGAATAGTTTAACCAGTTAACCGCGCGGTTCTTTGCTATTTCCGCTGCAGGGACGCCATCATAAGATGCGCCGTAGTTGATACGGAATTGTTTATCCCAGTTGTGCAGGTAACCACCCTGCTGGTAGTCAGCATTTGCAAACAATGAGATGTTCTTATAACGAATATTCAATCCTGCACTACCTGTTAATGTTGGAATCGTTGAACCAAGGAACTGCTGTGTAGTATAACCTGCAAGTATACCTTCAGCATCAAACACACCAAGATTACCACTAATATAACCTACCGGAAATCCTTCCTTAACAACGGTCTGTACTGTTCTTGATGAAAGTCCGTTCAGGTTGAACGCTGGCGCACCACCAGTACTTACAACAAGGTTCTTTACAGTGTTTGCTGAAGCCCTCACGCGAACATCCCACTCCTTTGTTTCAACTACAGCGAATGCGGCTGCAAATTCCCATCCTTTATTGGTGATCAGACCAATATTCCGGAGGGTATTATCCTGGCCTGACGATGGCGCAGGTGGAACTACAAACAATGCATCGCGTGTTTCATTATCGAAATAGTTAACGGTTAAGGATAAACGATTTTTAAAAAGACCAAGATCAACACCTACCTCTTTTGAATAGGTCTTTTCAGGACGCAGATCAGGATTTCCTGCCTGTCCGAATGTAGCAGATTGTGCACCATTGAAACCAGTGAACTGTATTGTTCGCTGGTTTGCAAAAGGTGTCGGGAAGATCCCTGCCACACCATAGCTCGCACGTAGTTTTACAGAGGTAAGCACTTCCTGCTGCATCGCCTGAAACCATGGTTCTGATGACATAATATAAGAGATACCTGCCTTTGGATAATATTGTGTTCCGATAGAACTACCAAACGCAGAATTATTATCCCCACGGATACCAAGATCAATAAAGTACCTGTTTTTGTAACCGATATTTTCCTGTGCAAACAAACCATAGTTTACAACCTCAGCAAGGTATTCAGAACTGGTTCTTGTTGCTGCCTGGCTCACTGTGAGTGCACCGTCCCTGATGTCCTGTCCCACATAAGCGATCTGGTGATCCTCATTTCTGAAAAGCTGTGTACCAACTGTCGTCAGGAAAGAGAAGTCTCCAACCTTTGCATCGTATTGGCCTGTCAATTCGAGCGTAAGACCAAGATAGTTACGATCGTATTTGCTCAGTGATCCGGTTGTGTTGGAACGGATATGACGATTGAAAGCATTGGATACAACTGATTGCTCAGTCTGCGTACGGTAATCAATCCCAAAGGTGCCCTTAAACACCAGGTTCTTCAAAGGTTGAAACTTCAGGATCTGCGAAGTCTGAAAACGATTTACCCTTGAGGTGTTGTTCTGAAGCATTTCAGCGGAATCAACAAATGATTTCATTCTTGCGTAGTCCACATCAGACAAAGAATCCAGGTCAGGATTAAATCCGGGTCCGATGATCTTTGAAGCGCCATCTTCTGCGAACCAAAGACCGGAGTATCCACCGGAGTTCCCGTTGCGGACACGATTAAGACGCTGGTTATTGTAAGAAAAAGATGATTCATATACCAATGACTTCAACAGCTTTGCATGAAAACCTGTTCTGAAATCAATTCTTTCTACCTCGTTCTGATTGTGGATCATGGTACCACTGCTGTTGCTGTATGAAGCAGCCATACTGAATCCAAAATCGTTGTTACCTGCGTTCGCGGATACATTGTATTTATGATAGAACCCATTCTGCATCAAAAGATCTTTTGTTCTTTTGAAATGAAGAAATTCTGTGGTTGGTGTTTCAAGACCAAGATCAACCGATGCGCCAAATGCAGCCTTACCAGATCCACGTTTCTTTGTAAAGATCTGGATCACACCGTTTGCAGCATCTGAACCATAAAGAGTTGTTGCCGCACCACCGTTAATAAACTCGATCTTCTCGATGTTCTCAACAGGGAGATCACTCAAAGCACTTGTGGAAGCACCTTGCGAAATACCACCTGAAAGGTTCATTCCAAGTGCCGGAGCTGTGTTAAGGTTATCAACACGAACACCATCTATGTATATGATTGGGGTTGAATTGGCGAATGCAGAATTAAAACCACGGGTCTGAATAAGCGAAGTTGCGCCACCCTGTCCGCCAGACATTTTGAATTGTGCGTTAGGCACCTGTGACTGCAACAACTGATCAATACGATTTGCC
>JBEVNF010000002.1:0-5381 GCA_040508255.1 Flavitalea sp. | reverse complement strand
CATCGCAGTTCCAGCGAGCTTCAGCGATCAGTTCGGTACCGGTGCCGGGGATTTTGTTATTCGCAAATCTCCTTATACTCATTGATTTCCATTTGGTATGATCAGGCACTCTTACCCTGAAATATGGATCGGTATTATCAAGAGAAATATAGAAATCGATCTGCTTGTTATAACTAAGGATGATCCTTGCTTTCCATTTGTCATTCAGCGAGCCATCAGGCGATTTGATCTCTGCTTTTGTTGAATCGGGTCCTGCTTGAAATTCTGAAGTCAAAGAGTATTCGCGTTTCTGTCCATCATTTGTTCTTGCATACAACGCTACCATAGCGGTATAGGAACCAGCCTTCAACCCATCAAAATTCACTCTTGGCTTGCCTGCAATAGTTTCAAACCTGTAGAAGTAGGGATTATTCGAACCAGCTTTCGAAATTGATACTACGGCAGAATCATAAAGTTTACGATCAATAGTGTTGCCATCAAAAGTCAGTTCAAGATACTGTGGAGGATCAGGACGCGGGAGGGGCGGCAGAACATTGTCGTATTTATAACATGATGATAAAAAGATCAAACATGCTGAAATAACAAACAGCGGCGCCGTATTTATAGTATTCCTGTTCATGGATGCGATTCAGATTATTAAGGCGCAAGTTAGTTTTCGACGCCCCTGGGTGCAATCGCATGAATATGTGGAATCATGAAGATCGTATCGCTTCCTTTCAAAATCAGCAATGACGATCCTGAATTGCGGATAGAGTTGCTTGTGATGCATTCGGGATCAGCGCATGGATCACACGATGAAATGGTGAGCGACAACAGAATAAAGGCAAAAAATCTTTTCGTCCGGCTTTTTATAAGTTGAAAGCGAAGCAAACATAAACCATTCGTTTAATCTCTTTTATTTATAATGCGTCTGTGAAATACCTGGATGTATTTTTGGTTTGCAGTCTTGTCATACATTGTCTCGAGTCTTAAAACCGAATCCTTTATAGAATAGCTGTATTTCTTGCCCAGGGTGTCGTAGTCCGGGAACAGTGTGAGCTCGTTTTTCTCCTTGTTTAATGAATATGATCTGATATCCCTGTCAAGCAAACCATTATCGCCGTTTCTGGAATAAGATCCATAGGCTCCGTAGTACGCTTTATAATTTCGTGCAGGCAATAAACTATCATTAATTTTTTCTTCCGTTAGTACCCATTCGATCGGATGAAGATTATACCAGTCACCGGTCAATTCGTTTCTTTCATTTTTGTAGGCGATCAGCGGTTGCATTGCGAAATAACCGATCACAAGTACCAGGACACTGTTAATCACAACTTCAAAAAGATTAAACCTGAAACGTTTCGCGCGGGCGATAATAATGTTGACTATCTGTACAATTGATTTCCATTTGAAGATCAAGACTGTTAAGTTCAGCAACAACAATATCAGCGAGATTTGTTTTGTGGAGTCCCAAAGGTTCAGTGCTATGTTGATCAGGTAAACATTCAATGTCATGGGCAACATAAGTATTGCACCAAGTAGCGTGGTTCTTCTGAAAAGCAGCATGAGTGCGGGTATCAGTTCAAGAAAACCCAGCAAAACCTGGAACCATGGTGAGTATCCAAGAAAGGTCCAGGCAATCGCGGATCCCGAAACTTCTTCGATGGGCCGCTGCCAGTTAGCTGCGGGTAATAATACAAATTGTGTCCTCAGGATTTTTGTTAAAGCATATGGGATCATACCCAACGCGAGCACATATCTTACAATTCCTAAATAGAGATCAGGCTTTTTAAGAAATGAAACAGTCTTGTTCATGATTACAGATAAGATGTTTTGGTGTTATTGATACCAGTCTTTGGTATTGGGCATCGTAAATGGTTTATCAAGAAATTCATACATTATTTTCAGAAACAGATCTTTCTTTTCCCAGGAAGCACCATGTGTTGCGCCGGGCACGATAAACAATTGTGATTTTGGTATATGCTGAAAGATCTTCAATGTATGCTCAGGACGGATCACATCGCGATCGCCGGCAACAACAAGTACGGGAGCCTGGATCTTTGCAAGCTCTTCATACTGAAGCTGAGGAAAATCTTTCATCATCTGGTTCAGCTTCTTCTCTTTTATATCTTTACTTTCAGAAAGGATCTTATTAATTCCATCAATGGCCCACTGAAAGATCGCAGAGCTATCCGGCTGAATGTTTGAACCAAACGCGACTACTTTTTTTACTTTCTTCGGATAATCTTTTGCAATAAGCAAACCCAGGATCGCGCCATCACTTTGTCCCCAGATATATGCGGAGTCAACATTGATCTGTTCTAGTAACGCATTGATATCAGAAGCCATCTGGTCATAAGTAAGGGGAGCATCGGTATCGCCTGATTTCCCTTGTCCCCGGCTGTCGATTGCGATTACTTTATACTTTGCTGAAAGTTCCTTGTAGAACTCTGATGCGCTTGAAATGGATCCACCGTTTCCGTGCAGCACGAGCATAGGCTGACCCGTTCCATAGATTTCATAGTATAATTTTATACCGTTCACATCGGCATACTTCCCGGTCTTTTTATCCATGCCGTAGATCGGGATCGTTTTTGATTGGATCAGCATGGATTTCGAACCCTTGTAGCCTGTTACAAATGATGGAACAAAAGCATCGTTCACACCATTTGATCCGCCGGCAATTCCCTTTTTAAAAGGATTTTTGGCACTTTCGAATTTCTCATTGAACACCGGCGTCCAGCCACCATCGTTATTCTGCACTTCAAACAGCATATTATCAAACTGGAATTTACCATTGTACACACAGTACATTCCAAAAGTAATCGCCTTTGCAGCTGTATCGATCTTCCCGGTGATCTCGTACTCTTTCCATTCGCTATTCCGTATGGGACGCTTTGACATGTTTTCAAAGAATCCTGCTCCCTGCGTTTTATCAACCCTCACCCACAAATGTGCGGCAGCGCTGTCATCGGTTATTTCAGATTTTACAAATGCTTTGTAGCGGAAGTTTTTGCCCTGGTATTTTTCAGGCTCAATGGTCTTTCCAAAAGCTCCCCAGATTTCCTGGCCAGTTGTCTGCATGCAGCAGAGCACAACAATACAAACCATTAAATAATTTATGAACTTGCCAGGGGTTGCCATAATGAAGGGTTTGATACAATTTAATGATTTTAATCATATCATTAGACGGCAAACTCTTGTCTTCGGGAAATGATAAAACAGAAAAATCCGGAACTCTCGCTCCGGATCCATATTCATTTGATTGAATACTTATTTCTTTTCACCGCAGTTGAACATCCATTGCACACCAAACTTATCGATGAAACTTCCATAGTAATCTCCCCAGAACATGTCCTGCAGTTCCATGGTTATTTGTCCGCCTTCTGATAATGCCTTGAATAATTTTGCAGTTTCCGCTCTCGTGTCTGGTTGAACATTGATGGAAGAGTTGTTACCAAAATCCAGTTTCATGCCCATTGAGTCGGGAATGTCCGTGCCCATCAAAGTATGTACACCAAGAATACGCAATTCAATATGCATCACCATGTTTTGCTCCTTCTCATTTAGTGGTTCTGAACCCGGCATTTGTGGTACATCCTTATGGCGCATGATGGAGCCACCAAAAAATTCTCCACCGAAAACACTTTTGTAAAAATTGAAAGCATCTTCTGTATTACCTGCGAAGTTGAGGTAGGTTGCTACGCTTGCCATGATAATAGTTTTTTGTTTGATAATCGTTGAATCGTTTTACGACTCAAAGTTATCAGGCATTGGACCAACCCAGAATGGCAGTTAGAGACGAATGAGAGGGGGGAAAACGACAAGTTCATCAATAAAACGGAGATGTACTTCTGAGGTCAACATCGTAAAAGTTTTCATCGATCAACAGGAGACTCATTAACCGGTTTTTTTGTTCACGCGCTTTGTTCGGTTCAAAAGTAAATATCAATCCTCCTTCTATATTTTGTTTCACGTACTCCTGGTATTCTTTGTTTGCTTCAAAAATCTCTTTTTCAGTATTCATGAAAACCTGCTGTAAGCGACTGCTGTCTGTTGGGAGCCTTTCATAAATAAATTCTGCTACCGCAGATGTTGCCGGGTCCAATAAATCACTGAATATCGACCATGATGGATAAATGTGCAGAACCCTTTCTTTCAGCAAGCTGATCTCAAGTTCGTTCCTGTTAGAGTTTCTATGATATCTTAAATGATCAACAATAGTTTCATATTGACGTTTTACAAGAAATTTCCTGTAAACAGATCTTAGAAAAGCGGCCTTCTCAGGCTCCTTATTTCTGATATGTTGAACTATATGATCAGACAAAATGAAAGGAACTATGCTGGTACTGTAAAGCCGGATTAATTTTTCGAGATTTTTCTTTTCAGCCTGGTAACTTTCATCTGACTTTGCAACTGATTTTTCGATTAAACCCTTTCTTTCTTTTATAACATTCCCATAAACTTCAAGTTGTTCGGTTGAAAGAATATCCCGGAAGACAAGCATTTCATAATCCCAGGTTTCATGTTCAGAAAAATAGTGTTGCGTGAATTTCTCCTGCTCTGCTTCGAACCGAGCGATCCTTTCTGATTGTTCGCGACTCAGTTCAAGGAAATTATATCTGTCTTTCAGATAAAATATTCTGTCTTCCAATTCTTCGTTGGACATGAGGATAGGTTTAGTCTGGTATTCTCAGATCAGGTGTTCAGAATAATTTCCGATCTGTATTTTCAGTCTTGTTTCAAGATATGGATTTCCACCTGATAATTTTTCCAAAAGTTGTTGCGCTTCCTTTTGATACTCTTTGCGTTTTTCACCCGTCCAATACTCCGGTGGCTTTTGCATATTTGTAATTCTATCCGCAAGCTTCACCGCCCATACTTCTTTTGGCTGAAGCCTGATTCTTTTAAGACTGTCATTCATCTTCTCCGACTTTGGAAGTGCTTCATTTTTTGTAAGCGCGGCAACGCCATCAGCCACTTCAATTCCAAATTCCGATTTCAACTCCTCATACGTAGTGTCAGTATCTTCCAATGTGTCATGCAACAGTGCAAGTTGTACTGCAAATTCAGAATCGAAATATTCTGACGAAGGACCAGCAATCAGAATCTCCATCGCAACATTACTCAGATGAACAAGGTAGGGAAGGTCAGTACCAGGCAGCTGTTGATTTTTCGCATGATGCTTTCCGGTAGCAAATAAAGTTGCTTTCTGATATGATGATTGAATTTTCATATTGAATGTTTAGAATTAATCTCCGCCACCACATCCTCCGCAGGAACTTCCACATGAACTGCCACAGGAGGAATCAGAACCGGAGGATGAGTCTGAACCAGAGATGGAGTCTGTTGAGCTCGTGCCGCTGTCATAAGGCTGCAGACGTTGAACTACAGGAATGAAT
>JBEVNF010000555.1:0-6445 GCA_040508255.1 Flavitalea sp. | reverse complement strand
ATCAAGCACTGTCGTCACGCGGTTCTGGACGTTCACCGCGGCCTGATCCGGATCAGTACCAACTTTGAAGAACACCTGTATCAGTGTATTACCATTGTTACTGGAAGTTGATGACATATAAGTCATTCCGGGAACACCATTGATTGCACGTTCGAGAGGAATTGTTACTGCTTTGGCACATACATCGGCATTAGCACCGTTATAGTTAGCACTAACAACAACTGATGGTGGAACGATATCCGGGAACTGTGTAACCGGGAGAAGAAAAAGTGCGAGAACACCAAGCAATGCAATGATCAGCGAAATTACCAATGATAAGATCGGTCGTCTTATAAATGTTTCTACCATTTCAGGAGTTTTGTTTCCCGCCAATGGCGGGAATTTACTTTAGCAAGGGCATGGGCATACCATATGCCACTACCCTTCCGAATAAGCTTCAGAAATCTGACTAAGAATATGTTTTAATTAGCGCTTTACAATCGAGCTGTCTGATGACAGATTGCGCGGTTGAATTTTTGTACCGTGTTTGATATTCTGGATACCCTCGTACACAATCCGATCACCTGGTTCAAGACCAGACTTGACAATGTATGACTGTGCGATCTTCGTAAGTGGTTCAATGCTCTGCATCTTCACGGTCTGATCGTCATTCAAAACAAATACGTAGTTTTTATCCTGTACTTCAAAAACCGCTTTCTGAGGGATGAGTATAGCATTTTGCATCTGGGTGGTAAGTGTGATCTTACCTGAAGAACCGTGTTTCAGAATTTTCTTTGGATTGCTGAACTTAGCGCGGAATGCGATAGAACCTGTACTGTTATCTATCTCACCTTCGAGTGTTTCAATCTTACCAGGCTGATCGTATTCTGTACCATCAGCAAGTACAAGATTCACATCACTGTATTTTGATCCGCTCTTTTCTTTTGTTTTGATGTATTGCAGGTATTCGATCTCGGATACATCGAAATATGCATAAATATCATCGAGGTCAGAAACACTTGTGAGCAACTGACCCTCGTTGATAAAGCTTCCTGGTTTCAGAGGTATCCTGTTTGTGATCCCATCAAATGGCGCACGTATAGTAGTGAATTCAAGTTTGATCTTAGCTTCTGATTCAGCAGTTGCAGCTTCGTTCACCTTTGCTTTCGCTGCTCTTAATTTTGCTTCTGCAAGTTCTAGTTCTGTTTTTGAGATAACTTTTTTGTCAACCAGCAATTTCACACGTTTGATATCAAGCTCTGCCATCTCAACTTCAGAGCGCATACTCTCAAGCTGTGCTTTTGCACGTTCAAGTTCAACCTGAACAACCTGGTCATTCAGCTTAAACAGCGGCTGGCCCTGCTTTACAAAGCGACCTTCATCTATCAGAATTTTTTCCAATGATCCTGCGATCTTTGCGCGAACTTCAACATTTCTTACAGCCTGGATCGCTGCAACATAATCTTTGTGCATGATAGTATCATGCTCCGAAATAGTGATCACAGGTAATTCAGGAACTTCTTCCTTTTTATCTTGTTTCTCCGTAGCAAAACATCCTGACAATAAGACAACAGCAACTCCTGAATAAAAAATATTCTTCATCTCTCGATTAATTTTAAGTATGTTATTAACTGATCTGTTAGCAATTCATCGTTGAGATGTAAGATCAGAACGGCGTCAGTCTGCAGATATAACTGTGAAAAGCCGTAGATGAAAAAAGATATGATGCATGTGAATCCGGCGGAGTTGCATCAAAAGAGATTAGAGATTCATTAAAATCATAAACCGTAGCAGTAAACGAACATGAGGTAAGCAGTTTGGTAATGTAGGTTCTTTCGCGGCGAAGATCATCATTCGGACCTTCAATCAGATCTGGTATAACACCATCAGAAGTTGAATGGGAAATTATATACCTGAGCTTGCAACCCTTAAGAAAATTTTTTTTGGGTGAGAATACATTCTTAAACATCGCTGTCTGCGAAGCGTTGCCGTTTGCAATAGATTGTTTAACTATCCCCGCCTGGAACTCAGCGTCACACGACCATCCCACGGTCAGCGAACTGCTTCCGTAAGCTACGATAGTACTTAGCAAGAAAATGAAAAGGGATAATATGCTGCTTCTTGTCTTCATGCTGACATTTGGTTATTAGGGCATACCTGGAAGCAATAGCATATGGCAAAACAATAATAGATAATGATTGGGGTTGATTGGGCACGAAATTATCTATTATGTAGACGAATATAACTTAAAAAACCATTAAAAAGACGTATTACTAAATTTTGGATAATGATTGTTCGATGTCAGCAAGTATATCATCAACATATTCTAAACCAACTGAAATCCGGATAAGACCAGGCGTGATATTTACGGCCAGTCTTTCTGCTTCAGAGAGTTTCGCATGAGTGGTACTCGCTGGGTGAGATGCAATGCTTCTTGTGTCGCCAAGATTCGCAGTAAGTGAAAGTGTTTCCAGATTGTTCAGGAAATTTCTTCCTGCCCCGAGCCCACCTTTCAATTCAAAACATACAATCGCTCCCCCTGTTTTCATTTGCTTTTTAGCAATAGCATACTGCGGATGAGAAGGCAGATGAGGGTATTTGAGCCATGAGATCTTTTCATTGTTTTCAAGAGCTGTTGCGATCTTCAATGCATTGGATGCATGACGCTCCATTCTGACATCGAGTGTTTCAAGACTTTTGCTGAGTACCCAGGCATTGAATGGTGAAAGTGCCGGACCACTGCTGCGGCAGAACAGATAGAATTCTTTGATCAGTTCTTTCTTTCCAACAACAACTCCACCAAGTACACGTCCCTGTCCATCCATCCATTTTGTTGCAGAATGAAGAACAAGATGCGCTCCATAATCAAGCGGACGCTGACATACCGGGGTAGCAAAACAGTTGTCTACATTCAGAATTAAATTATTGTCGTTCGCAAGTTTACCGATCATTTCAAGATCAACGATATCAAGACCCGGATTGGTCGGCGTTTCGAGATAGATCATTTTGGTATTCGGCCTGATCGCAGCCTTCCATTCATCAGCAGTTGCAGTAGTAGGAACATAAGAAAATTCAATACCATAACGACCAAGATATTTGGTGATTATGGTATGCGTGCTTCCAAAAACTGCATCGCATGAAAGCAGGTGATCACCATTTTTAAGAAAGGTCATGAAAGTACCGAATACTGCCGCCATACCTGAAGAGGTTGCATGTCCGGCTTCAGCGCCCTCCAGCGCACAAACACGGCTCACGAATTCATTCACACTGGGATTACTGAAACGACTGTAGATATTATCATCGGTCTCATCAGCAAAAGCCGCACGCATTTCTTCTGCATTATCAAATACAAAACTGCTTGTAAGGAACATCGGTGATGAATGCTCCATTTCGTTCGTCCTTTCTGTCTGTGTTCTTATCGCCTTCGTGATCGGGTGCTGCTCTTTCATGTGCACTGAAATGTTATCGCTATGCTATTACAGATAGCATCGTTGTTAATGATGATTAAATTTTCAAACCACTGGATTTAGAGGATCTGTTTCTGCTCCTTGTCTTCGTTTACGCGAACTTCATAGGTCAGCTCACAACCTGCCTGGCGGAGTGTTTCCGCAACAGAGCAATATTTCTCCATGCTGAGATCAACTGCGCGTTTTGCCTTGTCAGGATCAATTGTGCCTGTAAGATTGAACACGAGCGTTACGTTCTGCCAGAGTGATGGCTCTACGCCGGCCTGTCTTGCGCCTTCAATATGAGCGCTGAATCCCTTTACATCCTGGCGTTGCTTTTTGAGGATTGAGATGATATCTATACCGCTGCATCCGCCAAGCCCCATCAGCAGCAACTGCATAGGGCGGCTGCCAAAGTTTTGCCCGCCTGTTTCAGGGCTGGAATCGATCCTTACAACGTTTCCGTAGCCGTCTCGCGCCTCAAAACCGTAATCTCCGCTTACCCGCTCGATATCAATTTTTATCATCTCAAAATTTTTTACAAATGTAATTCATGCAGGCGTTTACTTTGCAACTGAAATTTTTTGGATTTGTCGACTCAGTATTATCATTATAAGGAAAATTTTCACCTCGAGAATGGTGAAGTACTACCAGGAATCACTATTGCCTATCATACTTACGGTACACCCGCAGCCGACGGAAGCAATACCGTTTGGGTTTGTCACGCCCTGACAGCCAACAGCCATGCCGCAGAATGGTGGCCGGGAGTGATCGGAGAGAACGGGATCATCAAACCTTCGCAGTATTATATCGTTTGTGCTAACATACTTGGCTCCTGCTACGGAACAACCGGACCTGGCAGTATTGATCCTGTAACGGGCAAGCCGTACTATAACGATTTCCCCCTTATCACTATCCGCGATATGGTGAAGGCACATATTCTTCTGCGTCAGCATCTTGGCATTGAAAAGATCCATTTGCTGATGGGTGGAAGCATGGGTGGCTACCAGGCACTGGAATGGTGCGTACTGGAGAAGGATCGTATTGACAACCTCTTTTTACTGGCAACATCGCCCGCAGAAAGCGCGTGGGGAATATCTATCCATACAGCTCAAAGACTCGCTATTGAGGCCGACAGCACCTGGAAAGAGCATACTGTGAACGCTGGTCATAAGGGTTTGAAGGCCGCGCGGGCGATCGGGATGCTGACTTATCGGAACTATGGGATCATGGTAGCCAAACAATCAGATCCAGATCCGGAAAAGCTCGATAATTACAGGGCAGCCTCATATATTGAATACCAGGGCGAAAAACTGGCAAACCGGTTCCATGCATACTGTTACTGGCTGCTTACAAAAGCGATGGATTCACATAATCTGGGTCGTGGCCGTGGTGGTAATGTCGAAGCGGTGCTGGCGGGAATAAAACAGCGGACGCTGATAGTTGGAATAACGAGTGACATCCTCTGTCCTATGCACGAACAGGTGTTCCTTGATCATCATATTGAAGGATCAGTAATGGTGGAGATTGACTCTGCTTATGGCCATGACGGATTTATGGTGGAAGCAGACAAGATTGGCGCTGTGCTGAAAACCTGGCTTCCGATAAAGGGATAAAAAAAGCCCTCCGTTTTTGAGCGAAGGGCAGTTAAGCTTATTTCAGAAGTCCATCCAATGTGATAGCCACATAATACAATCCTCCAATGGTAGGACCACCCGCATATTGAACATAAGTGCGGTTGAATATATTCGATCCACCTGCTTTAACGGTTGCTTTTGCCTGTGGTACTCTCACCGTTACCTGAGCATCAAAAGTATTGAATGCGGGCACCTCACCATTTACAAGCGGGCTTTCCCAAAGAAATTCTTTCTGCCATCTCCATACGATATTGAAACCTACATTCGGAACGATCTCTCGGTTGCCAAACGATAAGTTGGTTGCCCATCTTGGAGTATTGAAACCGGTTACAAATACATCTCTTGTATCATTTGTTACGATATCATTATAATTCACATTACCAGACACCGTGAATTTCTTGTAAAAGTTATAAGTTATACCAAGCGATGAACCATAGTTGGTATATGTGTTCCTTGCATTGGTATATACACGATAACGGGTTTGTTGTGCATCACGGTTTGATGACAACATCGCTATCACTGCTTCATCTGTGCCTACACGCACAGTATTGTTACGCGGAACAGAAACCTCAACCTGTCCAAGAAAACCACTATACTTATTGAAGTAGCCATCAATATCAATCACAAGTTTGTTATTAAGCAATACGCTTTTGTAACCAGCTTCAAAACTTTTGATCTGCTCTGGTGTGGTTTCTGAAAGACTTGTGACCTCAAGCAGTTCGCGATTCTTAAGTGCTGCATCATTTGCGGTCATACCTGCTGCACGATCTTTATTTACGGCAGCGTTGAAGGTATTGATGGATGAAAGTGTATAAGAATTATCAAGATATCCAAGACCATCATTGATGTATGACAATCCTCCTACCCGACGGATATTACCATTGTTTACAAAACTGAGTGCTTCAAACAACGCAGGGAAACGATATCCATCCTGGAACGATACGCGGAAGTTGTGTTTTTCTGAAGCAGTGTAAACCGCAGCTATCCGTGGATTGAATTTTGGATCAAACTCGGTATTGTAATCAAGACGTAATGATCCGAATACTTTCAATTTTTCATTGAAAAAGGTTTTCGTTACCTGTGCGAAGCCGCCAAACTTCTTGTAATAAACATTGTCACCAAAGCTGCCATCATCGAGTGGCTTGTTACGATCAGCCGCCGGACGTTTGAAATCAACGAAGTTGTTGCCATCAGGAATAACTTCATAAATCCGCGCATCCGCACCAACCAGCAGATCAAAGATCTTTACCTTCTTTGAAAGATCCCATTGTCCTTCTGCATGGTAGATATGACTCTTCTGGATCAGCTTGGCACCACCTGTTGCAGGGGCACCCGCTATTATCGCACCGTTATCCCAGTTGTTGATACCAATGATCGTGTTCT
>JBEVNF010000547.1:0-5930 GCA_040508255.1 Flavitalea sp. | reverse complement strand
GATTCTTTGGTTGAATGAATTGCGTTTTGTTTATAAGAAACCTTAACTCTGCAGAAAGATTATATTATGAAATATATCACTATACTTCTGCTGATAGTTTCATCAGTGAACGCCCAGAACAGAAGCTATGATAAAAAACTCGCTGATTCTCTGGGTGCAGATGAATATGGAATGAAGATGTATTCGCTGGTTCCTTAATACAACTACTCCGGAGCAAACAAAGGAATTGTTATCGAAGGACGCGGCTATTGCGACCGGTCTCTTTGAAACAGAAATTTATCCATGGTATGGATCTGCCGCCCTGCCGGTTTACCTCCCGGTTCATAAAAAGCTTGAACTGAAGAAACCCTGACCGCCGGTAGAAACAAAGAAAGTGTGTAGCAGAAATCTTTGTTTTCTGAAAAACTCAAAAACGATCGGCACGACTGCGTTGTTCAGAGTAAAAACGTATCAGTAATCCGTACATCCGTATACGTCCGCCGGATCACAGCTTTATAGTTTTGTGTTATCAAAATTTATAAAGCAATGGCAAAGACAATTTTTATTACAGGGGCATCGCGGGGATTTGGAAAACTATGGGCGGAAGCTTTCCTGGAAAGAGGTGACAGGGTTGTGGCGACATCCCGTAACCTCAAAAGTCTGCAATCCTTAAAAGACAAATACGGTGATGCAGTACTTGCCCTCGAATTGGATATTACCAACAGGGCAGCCGCTTTTCAAGCCCTCGCAACAGCAAAATCAACATTTGGCAGCGTTGACATCCTGATCAATAATGCAGCGATGGGTGTTTCCGGAATGGTGGAAGAATCCGATGAGAAATCATCCCGGGAGATCATCGAGGCAAACTTTTTCGGAACCTTGTGGATAACCCAGGCTGCGATTCCGATCATGCGTGAGCAGAAGAGCGGCCATATTCTGCAACTTTCGAGCGCGCTCGGGGTTTATTCCTTTCCATCCCTTGGCTTATATAGCGCCAGCAAATTTGCGGTTGAGGGTTTGAGTGAAGCACTTGCACAGGAAATGAAAAGTTTTGGTGTTCATGTCACCATCATTCAGCCAAATGGATTCGCCACAGAATTCGGAACCACCATAGTTCAAAATGAAGTAAACCCGGCTTACGAAAATGTTCGTGCGGAACTTTACACGAGGCCGGCGATGGCAGAAAGCGATGTCTGGGGTGATCCAAAGGCAACTTCCGCTGCAATCCTGAAAGTGACAGATTCAACAAATCCACCGTTGAGACTGTTTCTAGGCAAGAAAGCGTTCCCGCTGGCAAAAGCAGCGTACAAAGAACGCCTCGCAACCTGGGAGGAATGGAACGAAATAGCAGTTGCTGCTCACGGAAATTAATCGCGTGGCCGGCTAAAAGATCCGTTTTTTGGCCGGTCCATCAAATTCAAGGCTTATGCATTTTAAAACACTCAACGACGTACACGCTTGTAATCATTATCCGGCACCGGAAAATCCGTTACTTACTATATTCACCTGCAACCCTTTACGCAGTGTTGCCAGTTACGAAGTGACGGCAGATTTCTATATAATCGCTTTCAAAAAGCTGGCATCGGGAGAGATCAGGTATGGTCGCACCAGGTACGATCACCAGAGCGGATCGATGTATTTTATGAAACCTTTCCAGGCGGTCGAGGTCAGAAACATTGCGTTGGAAAGTGATGGTTTTGAGATTTGGTTCCATGAGGATTATTTGAACGGACATCCGTTGTTCTCTGAAATCAAAAAATACGGCTACTTTAATTATGAGATGAATGAGGCGCTTCACCTCTCTCCCAAAGAAGAACAAACTATCTGGGAGTTGTTTGCAAAAATTGAAACGGAATACCGAAACAATCAGGATGAATTTACCCGCGACATTATAATCGGTCATCTTGAATCTATCCTGAAATATTCGCAGCGTTTTTACAAAAGACAGTTTCTGAACCGGAATATCATCGCGGGAACAACCGTCACTAAATTTAATGAGGTACTGACGAAGTATTTTGAATCTGATATGCTGCAACAGAAGGGTTTACCAACGGTGAGCAGTTTGGCAAAGGATCTTCATATGTCGCCCCGGTATCTTAGCGATCTTCTGAAACAGGAAACCGGCAAAACTGCCATCGACCTGATCCATATCGCGCTTATATCGGAAGCAAAAAACCTCATGAACAGTGGAGATCAGACAATTGCTGAGATCGCCTATGCGCTCGGCTTTGAAAATCCACCGTATTTTTCAAGGCTTTTTAAAAAGCAAACGGGGGTCAGTCCGAACGAATTCAAAAAACAGCAGCTTAATTAGTGATCAATCCAGGCTGAAATACTCACCGCGGGTTTTATCCAGTACTCTTCTCAGCAGGCTGAAATTTTCAGGTGTTGGTTTGAGATCGATATATTTATCAATAATGTTGCTGTTCTTATAAATAACAAAAGTGTTTGTTACTAAAGGATTGATCTTATTCCGATCAATTTCAGAATCCTTATCATCCATTGAAGGCACGAATGTAAGTGCCGTATTTTTCAATTCCAGGTCCCTCCCAAGGTTTTCAAGGAACTTTGTTCTTACCGCTTTTGAATAGGATTCGCTGTTACCATATACAAAATACACTTTAAGATACTCTGCGCGAATGACGCTTTCCCGCTCAAGAAATTTCAACCATTCTTTTGTCGCGGTCCAGTTTGGCTGGTTGCCGACATAGTAGATAACTCCATGATATCTTCCGTATTTACAGACGGGGCAGACCCTGGATCCTTTGTCCGGCCCGTACGCGTGAAATGGTGTGAACGATGGTTGATCTTCGCCAATGTTTAACCCCGATCTATCTGTTTGCAATACGCGCTGCGCCGGGTAGTCCGGAATATTCAGGCCAAGTATAATGTTGTGCTCAGCAATCTGCAGGCTATCCTTTTTAAACACTCTTACAATACCACTGCCTCCTCGTTTTTCCTGCGGGTATTTTTTAAAATGAGGCAGCAGCAGTTTGTCATCGTCAAAATTGATCTCATCCGTGTAGTATTCATTTGCCAGTTGAGGCTCTTTGATGGAAAGATGAATATGGGCGGGAATGTTCCTTTTGGGATAAGGTGCTGGCCGTACTGTATATATATTATACTTTCCATCCTGGTCCGTTTTCACCCAGCCACGGAGATGACCATGTTGTTTTGCCCGATCATCCAGACGGGGAGCAGGAGAATAATAACCATTGTTGTCTGTTTGCCAGTAGTAAAGAATTACGTTGGGTGCCGGAGTTCTGCGATCGGGTTTCAGGATAATTCCGGTTACAAGCAATTTTTGGCCTGGTTCTGTCCAGCCGGCGCTTGTGTCGGTATTCTTTATTTTGCCAGGCATTCCGATATACATGAGTTCGCAGCCGTCGCAACCGCCGCCGACAAGTTTGGAAGTTTGTTGATCCTGCCCGTTGCAGGACTGCAGGATTGGGATGAGGAAGATGAGCAGATGTTTCATTGGGTAAAAGAACATCAACAGGCAAATAGTCTGGAGACAACTTGATGAAGTGTATGGGATTCGGGATGAAATGGATTGTAACTATGCGTAAACAAGATCCAACTGGTCCATGAATTGCAATATGCCATTTTATCAAACTCCCCAATCAATGAATACCCCAGGCTTTTTGCTATTTGCCGCCCTTGTTGTTTCGGCAGCCTCATGTACTCCCGGAACCGGAAACAACCAGATAGGATCACCACCAGCTTCGGATTCAGCGAGCGTCAGCAAACCCGTCCGCGCGGAAGAACTGATCATACCGGGAAGAAGTATAGGTATGACAGCTCTGGGTGAAACCAGTGAATCGGTCCACAAAAGAATGGGCGCGCCTGATCTCGGCGATGCTGCCATGGGCAAAAGCACAGCGGAATGGTATGCAAATCATGATACCACCTCATTTGTAACACAGGTATATTTTTCAAGAAGTGATGATGATGAAGTGAAACGGGCAAAACAGATCAGAATAACATCTTCATTTTTCAAACTTGGCGATGGCAGTTCGGTCGGGACGCCTTTCCTTAAGATAGCAGGCTTATACAGCCCCAAAAAAGTGGCGACCTTCACAGATCGTGGTTCTTTCAGGGTTTTGTATGACGATGCGCAGACAGGCATCGCGTTCGAAACCGACACTGCAACAGTGATCAGGGGTATCACGATTCATGAACCCGGGAAAGAAGTTACAGCCACCTATTTACCTTTTTTCCCGGATATCAAACATCAATAGTATCACAGCTTAGCCAATTGCTTCATCGATATCAGGCATCTTGCCCATCTTTCTTAAGAATTGTATGTGATAGCCAAGAGCTTTGAAGAAGGTATCGTTCTGCAGATAGGGAATTGAAAATTCTTTTGCAGTATTTCTCACGATCGCAGAGATCGCAGGATAATGCACATGCGAAATTTTTGGAAACAGGTGATGTTCTACCTGGTAATTCAATCCGCCAACATACCATGAAAGGATCTTATTGCGCGGCGAAAAATTCGCGGTGGTATTCATCTGGTGTATCGCCCATTCGTTCTCGATCACACCACGATGATCAGGCAATGGATGCGATGTTCCTTCCAGCGAATGCGCAAGTTGGAAGATCACCGTAAGGATCAATCCTGCAAGTGCATGCATCAGCATAAAACCTGTGATAACCTGAATAAAGGGAACATCGAAAAACACTGAGGGAACTACAAGCAATACAAAAAAGTAGATCGCTTTGATCATAATGAGTTTGGCAAGCATCCAGCGGTATTCTGCCTTTGTCATCGTATTTACCTTGTTACGACGATAAGTTACCCACTGCATAAAATCTTTCGCCGTAGCCCAATACAATGTTGTAAGGCTGTAAAGGAAGAAAGCATGCCACCACTGAAATCTGTGTGCTGGTTTTGCTTCGGCATGCGGAGACAATCTCAGTGCAGGCTTGTTGGAAATATCATCATCCATCCCATCTACATTGGTATAGGTATGATGAAGAATATTGTGCTGCAATTTCCAGTTTACGGTTGAACCTCCCATGAGATTCAGAATATGCGACATGGCCCAGTTAAGTGATTTTTTCGAAGAAAAGGCACCGTGGTTTGCGTCATGCATTACACTCATTCCAAGTCCTGCCATCCCGAGCCCCATCAGCGCCCACATGAGCAGCGACACTGCCCAATGCAGATTTGCGAACAGGATTGCACCAAACGGAACCAGATACAAGGCAAGCAATACCAAAGTTTTTATTTTGATACGAAAACCTCCTGATTTTGCTATGTTATGATTTTCGAAGTACTGATCAACTCTTTTCTTCAATTCAGGGAAGAATAAAGTTTTACTTCCACTTACAAATTTAACTGAGCCTTTTTTTTGCGGCTGTGAACGTGACATAAGAAATTTTTTGCTGTCCTGACATAGTTATGTCATGAGACATGATGAATTAATCCGAACCATACAGGCCGGCTTTTGTGATGTGTCACGATTTAGATCTCAAAGAAAATACGAGCTGAATAACGTTGTACCAACCAATCTGAATTAAGAAATGAACTGTGACGATAGGATGACGTTAATTTGGTAATAAGAACCGGAGTATTTTGTGAGAATTGCTCAAGTGCCGTATGTTATGAAGGTAAGGGATTGGGGTGGATGTAGCAAATATATCTTTGTGATCACGGGAACATTAACATCTGCCTCTGCGTATCGGGCGTAATTCACATTCTAAATTCCCGGATTCACAGCGCTACTTTTCATTTAGCCGGGCCGGTTTTAGTTTTGTGTCATGCTTAAAACACGATATAAGTTAATTGCACTGTTGATCTCTTCAATGATCTTTCAGCATGCAACTGCACAAAAAAAAATTCTTTATTTGCACGAATAAAGCCGCTCACGCAGGAAACCGATCCAGTGAAAGTTGAAAAAGCAATGGACACCATTGCACTGGAATTCAAGCTGGATCCGATCGAT
>JBEVNF010000533.1:0-4837 GCA_040508255.1 Flavitalea sp. | reverse complement strand
CACCGATAACTATTGGAAATTTGTGTTCGGCAGAAGGAGGATGAACACCGTATTTGTGAGTGTGTCCGCTGATCACCAGATCAACCTTGTGTTTTTCAAACACTGGTGCAAATACTTTTCTGCAATGCATGGTACCGTGCCAGTCTCCCGAATGAAATGTTGGAATATGCATCAATATAACACGATAGGAAGCTTTTTTTGCCTCGGGTGATTTCAATTGCTGATCAAGCCATAGTGCCTGCTTCTCACGGAAAGGGTCAAACGCCGCAAGTCCGTAGTAGGCCGGATCATCATCCGGTTTATCTTCCCCGGTATCAAGTGCAACAAAGAACACTGGTCCATTGGTAAAAGAGAAATAAGGCATTTTTCCAATGTTCTCAAAATAGTTTTCCAGCTGATAAGCAAATGGTCCACGCGTTTCGTGATTACCGCGAATAAAAAGAAAAGGTTTTTCAGATGCGAAAATCTCACTGCATGGATTGATCAGATGATCTACCAATTGTTGTTCGTTTGTCTGATAATCGAACATATCTCCATTAAGGAACACCATGTCATAAGGATCATTGCCATTGAGTTTCTCAAGTTCACCAAATGAATGTGGCCTGTCATGAATATCATTAAAGATCAGCATCGACATGGTTTCTTTTAACGGATTCAATGTTTCGAATTGAAATTCATCGCTGATCAGCGTTTCACCGAATACTTTTTTGTATGCTTCAAAAGTGATGATCTCTTTCGACAGGATTTTATAGGAATATTTTTTTCCCGGTTCAAGATTTTCAACTCTTATCTTATTGAGGGTATTGTTCGCCATTACAAGTCCGCTGGCGATCGTTTCAGATTTCTTCTGTGATGATCCTTCGGGCCAATATTCAATCCAGCTATGTGCTGGTTTGTTGGTTAGCCAGGTGATGGTAATTGCGTCTTTACCGGGGTTCTGCAAATATGGTTTGGTCTGAAAGGCAAATTTTATTTCCTCTGGTGTATTTTCTGCAGCCTTTACCAGGTTTGGAAATGAAAGCCCCGCAAAAGTGAGGGCACCGGTCCCCGAAAGCAGCTTCATGAATTTTCTTCTTGCTAAACTGTTTGACATTTAGTTGATTTTAGCAGTTAATAATCAGTAACCCGGGTTCTGTACCAGCGCACTGTTCTTATTTAATTCGTCCCTCAAAATAGGTAAAAAATAAGCTTTGTTCTGCCAGGTGTAGGTTTCAAAGTTCCGTAATCTTACCAATGCAAAACCTGCTCGCGAACCATACGCATAGATTGTTTCAGGTATTCCTTGATTGTGGAAGATGTTGTGTTCAGTTCTCTTGCAATAATCTCCACAGGTTTACCATCTACCTTATTTAATCTGAACACCTGCTTTCTTCTTGGCGAGAGTCTTTCTACCGCCTCATTTATCTGGTGAAGTCTTTTCAACTGCAGATCGTTATCCACTTTACTTTCTGCAAACTGGTTTTCGTAATTCCGGTAATTATCTACGAGGATTATGGTGTCAGCAGCACGTTTTTTCATTATTTGTACCGACATATTATAACTTACAGCATACAGCCATGAAACGATACAGTTGATCTTGCGGTTAAGCGTAAGCTGTTCCCAGCAGGCGGCAAATACATCCTGCAATATATCCTGCGCCAGAACTGTATCCCCGACGATTTGGCGGATATTCGCATATACCATCCTGTGATGATCCTGGTAAACAAGTTCAAATTCTTTTGCGGTGGTTTGGATCTCGGTTTCAGGTAGCAAATCTTTCATTTTTGGACCGGATGCTGATTCAGGCAAATGTAATGTGTGTACAAATGAGGGATGTTAAGTCACCGTTATGGAAATGTGAACAATGCGGCAAATCTGATGTTAATCAGATCATCAAAAAAACAATTCAATGAAAGCGATCATACTTAATGAATTCGGCGATACAGACAAACTTATCTATACAGATCTGAACGAACCTCAGATTGCAGCTGATGAGGTATTGATAAAAACGGCGGCGATCAGTATTAATCCTGTTGATATAAAAACAAGATCAGGAAAAGCACTTGCGGGCAAATTAAAAGATTTATTGCCTGTGATACTTGGCTGGGATATCAGTGGGACCGTTGTAGCAATCGGAGACGATGTCACTGAATTCAAAACAGGTGATGAGGTTTTTGGAATGGTAAACTTCCCCGGCCATGGAAAGGCATATGCAGAATTTGTAGCTGCTCCGGCTGCCCATCTCGCGTTAAAGCCATCTGGTATTACTCACGAACAGGCAGCAGCAACGACACTCGCGGCATTAACGGCTTACCAGGCGATCGTTCAGAAAGCAGCATTAAAAAAAGGAGAGACCATTATCATACATGCAGCATCCGGTGGGGTTGGTCATTACGCTGTGCAGATCGCAAAACATGTTGGTGCACATGTAACAGGAACTTCGTCTGAGCGGAACCGTGAGTTTGTACTGGAGCTTGGGGCGGACGAACATATTGACTATACAAAGGTGTCGAAAAACGAATGGAACGTTCAGGCAGATTTTGTGCTTGATTGTGTTGGTGGTGAAAATCTTTTGTTGGCCGCAACCACCGTTAAGCCAGGCGGTCGTTTTATCAGCATTCCATCATCTATTCCACCTGAGGTTCAGGAGAAGATGAAGCAGCAAAACATTCATGCTGAATTTTTCATGGTACAGAGTAACGGAGATGACATGAAGGTACTTGCCGATTGGCTGGCTAACGGCATCATCAAGCCATATATCAACCAGTTTGACTTTATGCAGATGGCCGGGGCGCATGCACAGCAGGCCAGCGGGAGAACCAGGGGAAAAATTGTGTTGAGTATTTAATAGGAAAATCAGAGGCTGCGAGCATTTGCTGCAGCCTCTTGATATTATGCGGTCATTTGTATCACCTGCCCGCCAACCTGGTGGTTCCACATACCTCTGAATATTTCACTCTCTGCCAGTAAACTTTCAAAACTGCCTTCAGCAATGATCTTACCTTTATCAAGTATATAGATGTAGTCAAAATTATCCAACAGGTGCAGTCTATGAATTGAAGAGATCACAACCTTATCAGAAAAAGCCTCAAACAGGCGGTTGTATATATGAAATTCAGTTCTTGGATCAATGCTGCTTGTAGGTTCATCCAATAATATAATATCGCTGTCCCTTGCTGCAAGCACGCCGCGGGCAAGTGCAAGACGCTGTTTTTGTCCGCCTGACAGATTCACTCCCTTTTCCGTGATGTCAGTCATAATACCTTCAGGCATTTGGTTGATCACCTCGTTCAGATGCGCTATCTCACTCACGCGATAAATCTCTTCATCACTGCAGGGTAGACCAAGCGTAATATTATATCGTATGGTGTTTTCAAAAATCTCCGGTTCCTGGGGAAACAGGGTAGCAGATTGATTAATGGAGTCTATCGAAAAAGCTGAGCCATCAACAATCACTGAAGCATTTTTACCAGGAGTATACAATCCACGCAAAACGGACATTAATGTGCTTTTACCACTTCCGCTTTCACCTATTAATGCGATCTTCTTTCCCCTGTTCAATTCAAGGTTTAATTGATGCAAGCTCTGAGGTCTGAACTCTTCCTCATAAGTGGTACGATGAGAAAAGCTAAGATTGCTGATCTCCATTTTTTGCCAGCCAAAAGGAAACCTGGCTACAGCATCGGGACGATGCTGCTTTTCAAAAGATTCAGAAATATCTGCAGCACCTTCCATGTTAGTCTGATATTGAACCAACTGGCTGTACTGGCTGGCAACATTCTGGAATACACTGGTGAACTGATTCACATAACCCAGTAAAGTAACCAGCCCCGCAATCGCGAACGTAGTGCCCGGCGTCCAGTTCTGGTAAACATAACCCAGAACGATCACACAATAGATCATGGTGATCATCATTTCTGCAGTAAACCACTTCCATTCATTGATTACTGCATTTTTCCTGAAGGGAAGAGCCACCTTTTTCAGTCGGTTCAATAACCCTTTTTCCATGCTGTTCTCAAGGCGAAGTGTAATTACGGAACGGATGTTTGAAAGACTGTCAAAAAGATTTGCTGTCACCTTATTTTCCTTATCATTCACTTCTTTTAGTGTTTTGATAAAAGGTTTATCAAAACGGGCAATTACAAATACTGTAACACATCCAATGGCTACGGCTATTGCTCCGAAAAGAGGTGAAAAGATCACAATCGCGGTAACAGAAAAAATAAATTTGCTGAAAGTGTGTATGAAAGTAAATCCTCCGTCGAAGAATCCCCTCAATGCGTCATAAGCTTTCCTGATGCGGTTGATGGTAGCACCACTATGATTATCCTGGTGCCATTTTACAGGAAGATGCAATGTCTGATGATATTTTTCACGCATATAGTTCCTGCTTATGGTAAAGGCAAGTGTTCTTTCCATGATCCTCGCTGGCCCATGAAAGCACCACTCTACGAACTTCATCACGAAATAGGTTGCTACAAAGTAAAGTGTGTACTGAAGCACATGCTTTGTATCATTCTGTGCTTTTCCTATGAACCAACCCAGAACCAGGGGATTCAGGGCATAGATGATGTTAGCAACAATGAACAGAAGGTAGATGACAACAAAGCGGTTTCGTTGTTTCCCGGCGTATTTCCAGGAAATTTTCAATAGTGAAAAGTATGGGTTTTTCATGTAGGGGATTTGAATTGGTACTGGAATAACGGAATTGCGTGTTTATTATTTCTGTTTTATAAAATTAGCAGAGGTTGTAGAATCTTCATTACCATGGTTTTGCGGATTCAATAGAAGCTTTAATACTGATAAGGGTTTTTACTTAATCGGAAAAAAATGCTAAGTCGCAACGAAAATTCGGAAA
>JBEVNF010000527.1:0-3239 GCA_040508255.1 Flavitalea sp. | reverse complement strand
CGATTTCAACTTTTTAACAAACAAAAAATCTGTTTAAATAAAATCATTTAAACAGATTTTTTGTTTGTTAAAACTGCAAAAACACGTCATTTATCTCTCAAAACCGGGTTTGTAATGGCGGCTTTGACCGCATGATCACTGATCAGTTTGCTTTTCGCCGATTGCGCCAGGCGAGCAGGAGCTTAATTTTGACGATAAGAAGTTTTGACTGTGAGTTACTCTTCCCTGGAACATTGACCGGAATGAATCCCAGGCCACTCCCATTCCGCAAAGGAGCAGATTTTACTATCTTTGCCGCTTGAAACGTAGAAATAAACACAGGGTCATCGAAGACATCCTGGTAGAAGATTATGCCGCAGAAGGCAAGGCCCTGGCCCGCGTTGACGGAAAAGTGATTTTTATTGAGGATGCGGTTCCCGGAGATATCGTCGATGTACGTCTTTCCAAAAGCAAAAAAGACTGGGCTGAAGGTAAGGCTGTGAATTTCAAACAGTACTCAAGCCAACGTGTAACGCCGTTCTGCGAACATTTTGGTGTTTGCGGCGGTTGCCAGTGGCAGATGCTCCCCTACGAGCAACAACTTGGTTTTAAGCAAAAACAGGTAATGGACAACCTCCAGCGTATTGGCAAGGTAGAATTGCCCGAGTTTGAAACCATACTCGGAGCAACCGAGACAAGATATTACCGCAACAAGATTGAATATACGTTTGGTAACAAAAGATACCTGTTGCCGGAGGAAGTTTCGGATCCAAACAAATCCGCTTTTCAGGATGTCGCAGGCTACCATGTAAAAGGCCTTTTCGATAAGATCGTCGATATTCATAAATGCCATCTTCAGTCAGAACCAACAAATGAAATCAGGCTCGCTGTAAAAAATTACGCGATCGAACATGGGCTTACTTTCTATGATATCCGTAACCATCATGGGTTCCTGAGGAATATGCAGATCAGGCTTTGCCGCAGCGGCGAACTGATGGTAAATGTGATCTTTGGTAATACAGATGAAGAAAACCGCATCAAGCTACTTGATCACCTGCTGGAAAAATTTCCGCAGATCACCACCCTGCTTTATACCGTCAATCTGAAAATGAATGACAGCCTTTTCGATCTTTCTCCCCAGCCTTATCATGGCAAGGGATATGTGATCGAAACGCTCGAAGACTACAAATTCAAGATTGGTCCGAAGTCATTCTTCCAGACCAATACCGGCCAGGGTGAAAGATTATACCAGGTTACGCGCGATTATGCTGAACTAACCGGCAACGAGGTTGTTTATGATCTCTATTGCGGAACCGGAAGCATTGGTTTGTTTGTAAGCAAACTCGCAAAAAAGGTGATCGGTGTAGAGCTGATCAAAGAAGCCATCGATGATGCAAATGAAAATGCAAAACTCAATAACATTGACCATGCGGAATTCTTTGCCGGGGATGTGATCGAGATCTGTGATGATGCCTTCTTTGCAAAACATGGCCGCCCGGATGTGATCATTACTGATCCCCCGAGAGCAGGTATGCATGAAAAGCTGGTACAAAAGATCCTTGAGATCGCTGCGCCGACCGTGGTTTATGTGAGCTGCAACCCTGCAACCCAGGCGCGCGATCTGAACCTGCTTGATGCAAAATATGAGGTTACGCGGATCAGACCGGTTGATATGTTCCCGCACACGCATCATATTGAAAACGTGGCGCAGCTTAAATTGCGTAAATCGTAATTTACCGCTCGTCCAAAAATTCGTTAAGCTTCCTGCAGATCGTTTGAACATAACGATATTGCATCAACAAAATAAATGTATGAGGGATTTTAGAATGCGGGGATTTCAGGCTATCCCGCCAGTAATTAAAAACCTGGTGATCCTGAACGCTTTGATCTTTTTTGCGCAGATGATCTTCAAGAACAGTACTACTGTAGAACTTGAAAACTGGTTAGCACTTCATGATGTTCATTCAGTTTTTTTCAAGCCACATCAGTTGGTTACCTATATGTTTCTGCATGGTAGTATAGAGCATATATTCTTTAATATGTTTGCCCTCTGGATGTTTGGCTCAGAGCTTGAAAATGTGTGGGGTTCAAAAAGATTCCTGATTTTTTACGTGGCCTGCGGTCTTGGAGCCGGACTATTACACCTTGGTGTTCTTTATTTTGAGATGGAACCAATCATGGCAATTTTCAACAACCTGGACCCATCCCAGAAAGAAGAATTGTTGTATTCTCCTTCTTTCAAAGTAAACGCGGCCACACTGGGTGCTTCAGGTTCAGTGTTTGGATGCCTGGCGGCCTTTGGATACCTTTTCCCGAACAACGTGGTTTACATATATTTCCTGCTGCCAATAAAGGTAAAGTGGTTTGTGATCTTCTATGCCGCCGCAGAATTGTGGCTGGGCATTGCAAACTCAGCGGGTGACAATGTCGCACACTGGGCCCATCTTGGTGGTGCTGCGGTTGGTCTGATTATGGTCATCTACTGGAACAAAACAAATCGCCGGAATTTTTACTGATCGGAGAGCTTTTCTTAAGAACAGGATAAATTTCGATAGTAACGAAACCTTGCAGGGCAAACAACTGTTATGTTTTGAATATCAGTTAACAGAACCGGCCTGATCAATCATTCGCCTATGGCGTAATTGGGACCGGTTTTGTACATTCACTAAAAATTATGTCGTGTTGATGGAAAACAGGATCACCAGGAAACTCACTTTGGGCCAGGATGGCAATATGCTGGTTATGCTGCTGGCGGTGATTGCCACCGTTTTTTGCCTGCTCAAATTCCTGCAGATGGGGCTTTTCCTTTCGGGATTCGAATCGTCATGGTATTACGAAAATGTATTCAGATATTTTACCCTGCCTGCCGATCTGGGCGATCTTGCACACAGACCATGGACGCTGATCACCTATATGTTCTCGCATGATGATCCATGGCACTTTGTAGGAAATATCATCTGGATCTGGGTTTTCGGCTATATATTCCAGGATCTTTCAGGTAATCAGAAGCTGGTCCCGGTTTTTCTTTATGGAGGATTGGCAGGTGGCATCCTATACCTTGCGGCATATAATATTTTCCCGGGTCTCAGGGCAGCCGCTCCCGTTGCAACAGTTGTGGGTGCATCGGCCGGTGCTATGGCAATTGCAGTTGCCACAACCGTTCTTGCTCCCGGATATCGCATTTTCCCAATGATCAATGGCGGAATTCCGATCTGGGTACTTACCGTGATATATGTGATACTTGACATTGCAATGGTACC
>JBEVNF010000508.1:0-11110 GCA_040508255.1 Flavitalea sp. | reverse complement strand
AAACGCCTTCAGACTGGAGAGTGATCTCGCGTGGAACGATTTCGTTTTATCAGCAGCAAAGGATCTCTCTTCAGGTCAGTTACCAAAGCTCGCCCGGTTGCACCCGTTTGAACCCTTTATCGCAGGCAATCTTATTACCGCGCTTGAAATTTCCGGGAAACCGGATTCTGCAATTGCCGTTGCCGCAAACTGGCTTAATGCTAATCCAAAAGGTTTTACACCGGCACATATCGATAAAAATATTCTCTTCTATAAAACGGGTTCACTAAAAACCGCTTCTGAAATAATCAACCTTGGTTCAGACAGCTTTAAGATCTGGGTACAGGATAAACTTTACAAATACCCCGCACCGATAGACTCACTCAGAGATGCGCTCGGGGCAGTGATCAGCCAGCGTGCAGTTGCATTCAATGCGCCGGATCCGATACTGGCGCAATTGATACTTGATTATGGTGATCTGAGCGCAAGAGAAAAGATTTATCAACCAGCGCTGGAATATTACTCACTGGCGGTAATCTATGATCCTGAGTTGAAGCAGAAAGCCGAACAACGGAAAGCGGTGATCAACGAACTGGAGACATCTGTTACCGATACATTCAAATGGGCAAGTATCTTTTTCGCTATCCCGCTGCTTGCCTTTGTTGTGGTGATCATCGGCTGGATCAGGAACCGCGGAAAAGGTTAACCTCATTAACTTTTCTTAGCCAGGAATAAACACTGCGTTTTTTGAACCGCTTCCATCATTCTCAAAGGGTTCGCTTTTATAACCTACACTTCTCAGGTAATCCTGAATTGCCTCTATACCTGCGCCTGCTTTCATCAGCAGGATTTCTTCGAGTTCGATAAGAAGGATAGGTTTATGTTCAAGAAGGATTGATTGCATACCACGCAAAGCATTCAGCTCACCACCCTCAATATCTATCTTGATCATCTTTAAAGAGGAAGGCACTTCGCCGAAATAATGATCAAGTGTGATGGCCTTCACATGTTCATGCCCGGCACCAAACTCCGCAAACTCACTCACCATTCCTGAGTTCTGATCTTTTTCATCATAGCCAAGTATCATATCTCTTTCCTGATTTGTTACTGCCAGCTTTTCGGCGATGATGTTTGAAGATTTATTGAGATCGATATTCAGTTGAAGATTAGTATAACTCTTGCTAAAGGGTTCAAAAGCAAAAACTTTTCCGCTATCGCCAACAAGCTTCGATGCCAATAAAGTGAACAGGCCAATGTTCGCTCCGATGTCAACAAATGTATCGCCCGGCTGAAGCGTTCTCTTAAGAAAATTGATTTCGTTTCTTTCGTAATAACCGAGATAGTAAATGTTCTGCGGAATCCAGTCACCAAGATCAAGGTCCAGGGTTATTCCTTCATGCACTATTTGTTTTCGCGACCGGAACAAGCCTGTATTTAATAAAATTCTTTTATGCACCCCATAGAAATAGGGTGCAAACATTTTCTTATGGAAAAGATATCGTAGGAAAGATTGCATTATTTGTTTACGAACTCACGCCATCTACAAACTTCTTCACCCTTTTCAGGAACTCCAGGATCTGCTGCATACTCTTCACATCCTCTACCACCAGCAGGAACAATCTGCCCACTTGTTTCAGTTTTGCCTTGTTTGTCTGAGTTTGCAGGAAGGTGAGGATAGAATGAAATATATCCGATTCAAAATACGGCGAATCCGGCCTGTTGATAAAATGACATCTCAACGTTTCATCTTTCAACAACATCCTTTCAAAACCAAGCTCCACAGCTATCTTCCGCGAACGAACAGTATCAAAAAGATCCGTTACCTGGTGTGGCATTGGTCCGAATCTGTCGTTCAGCTCCTGCGCAAATGCAACAAGCGACTCTTCATCTTCACAGTTATCTAATCTTGTATACAGTGCGAGACGTTCAGTTACGCTTTCAACATACGAATCAGGAATAAGAATTTCAAGATCAGTATCAACCGTACAATCAGATACAAAATCATCCTGTTTTTGAATTTCTTCTTTGAACAAGGTTTTAAATTCCTTGCGCTTCAGTTCACGGATAGCTTCATCAAGTATCTTCTGATACATTTCAAAGCCGATCTCTGCCATAAATCCACTCTGTTCACCACCAAGCATATTACCCGCACCACGTATATCAAGATCACGCATCGCGATCTGGAACCCAGATCCAAGTTCACTATGCTGCTCGAGGGTTTGAAGACGTTTACGTGAATCATCCGGTAATGAAACCATCGGCGGTGCCATAAGATAACAGAAGGCTTTTTTGTTACTACGTCCAACACGGCCGCGTAACTGGTGCAGATCACTTAAACCAAAATGGTGCGCATTATTTACAATGATGGTGTTCACGTTTGGAATATCCACACCACTTTCAACGATATTGGTACAAACCAATACATCATACTTCTTGTCAATAAATTCAAGAATTCTTTCTTCAAGTTCGTGTCCTTCCAGCTGACCATGCGCAAACCCAACCGTTATATCAGGACAAAGATTGCGGATCAGGTTAGCCATCTCAGGCAATCCCTGTACACGGTTATGAATAAAGAAAACCTGGCCACCACGTTCGGTTTCATAATAGATCGCATCCCTGATAAAATCTTCATTGAACACAACAACCTCTGTCTGGATCGCCTGGCGGTTTGGCGGAGGAGTATTCATGATACTAAGATCTCGCGCTCCCATTAGGCTGAACTGAAGCGTTCTTGGGATAGGCGTTGCCGTTAGCGTAAGCGAATCGACATTGGTTCTGAGTGTCTTGATCTTTTCCTTGTGGGCAACACCAAACTTCTGTTCTTCGTCAATCACAAGCAGCCCCAGGTCTTTGAATTTCACTTCCTTGCCAAGAATACCATGTGTACCCACTATGATATCGATCTTCCCTTCTTCAAGACGCTGAAGTGTTTCTTTCTTTTCTTTGGAAGACTTAAACCTGTTGATATAATCAACCGTTACCGGAAAGTCTTTGAGACGATCTTTGAATGTTTTATAGTGCTGAAAAGCAAGAATTGTCGTAGGAACAAGCACTGCAGCCTGTTTACCATCGATGCAGGTTTTGAACGCTGCACGGATGGCGATCTCTGTTTTACCAAAACCAACATCACCACAAACAAGCCTGTCCATGGGTGACGGCGATTCCATATCCTTCTTCACATCTGCTGTTGCCTTTGCCTGGTCAGGAGTGTCCTCGTAAATGAACGAAGCTTCCAGCTCAGTCTGCATATAGTTGTCAGGAGTGTGCTGAAACCCTTGCTGAGCCTTGCGTTGCGCATAAAGCCTGATGAGATCGAATGCAATCTCTTTAACCCTGACCTTGGTCTTCTCTTTCAGTTTCGCCCATGCATCACTACCAAGCTTATTTATTTTTGGAACAGTACCTTCTTTACCCGTGTACTTCGAAATCTTATGGAGTGAGTTGATGTTCACGTATAAAATATCGCTGTCTTTGTATATGATACGCACGGCTTCCTGCACACGTCCGTTGGCTTCAATCTTCTGCAGACCACTATAGCGACCAACTCCATGATCAATATGTGTTACATAGTCACCTGGTTGCAACTCACGAAGCGTGCGAAGCGTGAGCGCCTTGTTTTTATTATAAGCCTGTTTGACTTTGTATTTGTGGTAACGCTGAAAGATCTGGTGATCGGTGTAACAAACTGCTTTGATGTTCTCATCAATATAACCTTCATGAACAGAAACAGGTATAGGTGTAAACTGGATCTCTGCTTTCAGATCTTCGAAAATACTGTGAAGCCGCTCAAGCTGTTTTGGATTCTCAGCAAAAAGGTATAGCGTATAACCCCTGGCCAGCCAGCTTTTGAGATCAGCGATCAGCATATCAAACTGACGGTTGAATGAAGGCTGAACGCGGGTTTGAAACTCGATTGTTTCAAAGGATGGCTCAGAAGCCAGGACCGTTGGCTTGCTTCCGAAGGTCAGAACGGCTCTGTCTGCAAGTTGTTTATCAATAGCATCAGCTGTTGTAAAATCACCCGGCTTTGCATCTGTTTTTTCAACCTTATCATCATCTTCCTTCCTCGCAGATGTATAGGATTCTTTCAATTCCAGGAACAGTTGCAGATCTTCTTCCTGTGTAAGAATGCGGTCGTGGGTCAGTTCCCAGTTCTGCATCCATACAATGGTATTATGCGGAAGAAATTCAAACAAAGAAACCTTTTCCTGGTTGTCGAACTGAGTTTCAATGTTTGGAATGATATTGACCTGTAACAGCTTTCTTTCACTGAGCTGTGTTTCGGGATCAAAGATTCTGATCGAATCGATATCGTTACCAAACAGCTCAAGCCTGTATGGCTTTTCGTTTCCAAAAGAATAGATATCAAAGATGCCGCCTCTTACAGCAAATTGGCCTGGTTCATAAACAAAATCAGTTCTGTCAAAGCCATAATTAACAAGCTTTTCAACCATTCCATCAACATCAATAGTTTCATTGGTTTTGATCTGGATGATGTTTTTTGACAACACGTTTGGAAGCACAACTTTTTCAAAGACGGCTTCCGGGTATGTGATGAGGATCTTTTTATTTCCACCACCTGACCATTTCATGAGTGCTTCTGCGCGAAGCATAACATGACTGCTGTTCAGTAACCTGAAGTTCTTCCTGTTCTTGAATGAAGAAGGAAAATAAAACAGGTCGAGCGCGTTGGTCAGGTTTTCGAGTGTATTGTGCAGATAGGCGGCATATTCTGCATCTTCACAAACAACCACATGGTTGAGCGACGAGGTTTTTTCGTGTTGAAAGATCGAATTGATTACAAAGGCGGGAGAGCTTCCCTGTAGATTTTTAAGATGGATCTTATCCGGTTGGACATTAGAAAGCCTGTCCGCCAGGTCCGATACCCGGGGGCTCTTAATGTATCCATCGAGCAATGTCTGCAAATTCATGTTGCGGCGCAAAGTTACTGAATAGGCAGGTCACAACAATATCGGGCCATGATAAGGTTTTAGTATATTTAATAAAAGCTAACGTATGGTACAGCCATGGCAAACAGGTAAGGTTATTAAAATAACCGATGAAACGCCCGGCAACAGGCGTTTCTGGATCGAGCTTCCCGAACTTGAACGTTTTGACTTTAAGCCGGGTCAGTTTGTTACGCTCGATCTGCCTATACACGAAAAGCCAAATAAACGCTGGCGGAGCTACTCAATTGCTTCATGGCCCGACGGCACCAATGTTTTTGAATTGATCATTGTGCTTCTTGATGGCGGCGCCGGCACTACTTATCTTTTCAATGAAGTAAAGGTGGGTTCAGAACTTACGGTGCGCGGACCACAAGGCGTTTTCACATTGCCCGAACATATTGAAACAGATCTTTTTCTTGTTTGCACAGGTACCGGCGTCGCCCCATTTCGCGCAATGGCACATCATATCCTGAACGAGAATATTCCACATAAACGCATCTACCTGATCTTTGGTTGTCGCAAATTTGGGGATGCACTTTATGGACAGGAGCTAAAAGAGCTTGCAAGGGATCTTTCAGGTTTTGAATATATACCCACCTATTCGCGCGAAGAGCCGACGAACTTTGACCACCTTATCAGGGTAGGCTATGTGCACCAGGTATACGAGGAACTTTGCCGGAAATCACCAGGAAATCCCGCATCATTTTACCTGTGTGGATGGAAGAATATGATAGATGAGGCAAAACACAGGATCGTTGATCTGGGTTTTGACAAAAAATCCATTCACCAGGAACTCTACGGATGATCCTTATTTTGCTTTGGTATCCTGCTTATCCGCAGATTTGTCTTCCCTGCTCTTTTTCATCGCAATAACAGGAATCTGAATTTCTTTGATCTGTTGGGAGAGTTTGGAATTTTCTTTCTGAAGCTCGAGGATTTCAGAATGATTATCGAGCATTTCTTTTTCAAGCTCAACAACCTTTCGTTTGTGCTTCGCAAGTTGGCTACTGCGGAACAAAAATCCTGCAAAAATTGCTGCAATGATGATTCCTGCAAACAACAACACGTTGATACTTAATTCAAAAGCAATCATACTACTAAATTTCGGTTTGGGTACAAATCAGGGGTTTAGGGTATGTCATGCGCCTTAATTCATAACAGAATGTAAAGCTAGTGATAATACCTTGCAAATCATATCTACGCAAACCAGCAAACTGTCGATTTTTAGAAGATTTTAATTGTAATCAATTGATTACCATAAGCGTTAACCCTCAGATGCCGGGAATTTGACAGGTATTATCCGATTTGATTGCGGATGATCTCTGCCACCATATTACCCTGGATTCGTTCCTGCTTCATTGAATCACGATAGCGGATGGTAACAGTACCATCCTCTTTGGTCTGATGATCGATAGTGATACAGAAAGGAGTACCAAGAGCATCCATGCGACGATAGCGTTTTCCGATCGCATCTTTTTCCTCGTAGAAACAACGGAAATGTGGTTTGCATTTGTCGAGGATGGCTTGTGCAAGTTCCGGCAAACCATCTTTTTTGGTAAGCGGGACTATGGCCAGTTTTATCGGAGCCAGCTTGGGTGGGAATTTGAGAACCACCCGGCTGTCAGCTTTTTCCGGGGTGCTGAGATCTTCTTCCTGGTAAGCCTCGCTGAGAACGAGCAGACAGGTTCGGTCAAGACCGATTGAGGTTTCTATCACATAAGGAATATAATTCTGATTGGTTTCCGGATCGAAATACTGCATCTTCTTTTTGCTGTATTCCTGGTGTTGCTTAAGATCGAAGTCACCTCTTGAGTGAATACCTTCCACCTCTTTAAATCCAATCGGGAATTCATATTCAATATCACAGGCAGCTTTCGCATAGTGTGCGAGCTTCACGTGATCATGAAAGCGATATTTATCTTTTGAGATACCAAGTTCATGGTGCCACTTCATGCGTTCAGCTTTCCAATGCTCGTACCATTCGCCTTCGGTGCCGGGACGAATAAAAAATTGCATTTCCATCTGTTCGAATTCACGCATACGGAATACGAACTGACGCGCAACGATCTCATTACGGAATGCCTTACCGATCTGTGCAATACCAAAAGGTATTTTCATCCGACCGGTTTTCTGAACGTTGAGGAAGTTTACAAAGATTCCCTGCGCAGTCTCAGGACGTAAATAGATCTCACTGGCTTCATCAGCAACGGCACCAAGTGAAGTTGAGAACATCAGGTTGAACTGACGTACATCGGTCCAGTTTGAAGTTCCGCTCACAGAACATTTGATCTTTTTTGTTTCGATCAATGTTTTGAGCCCTGCGAAATCATCGGCAGCGAGCAGGTTATCCATTTCAGCCAGTAAGCTTTTGGATTCTTCAAGCTTGCCGTCTTTTTCAAGCTGGTCCGCAGCCGCTTCAATAAGGTGATCTACGCGGTAGCGCTTTTTACTGTCTTTGTTATCGATCATCGGATCGCTGAAGTTATCAACGTGTCCCGATGCTTTCCAGGTTGTAGGATGCATAAAGATGGCGGCATCAATACCCACGATGTTCTGATTCAACTGGGTCATGCTTTTCCACCAATGATCCTTAATATTTTTCTTAAGCTCAGAGCCCCACTGCCCGTAGTCATACACGGCACTAAGACCATCATAGATCTCGCTCGACTGAAATATAAATCCGTACTCCTTACAATGAGATATTATCGCCTGGAACTTGTTTGAATCTGTTGACATAAGGTCGCAAAGATAGTAAAAAAGCAAACCTGCTATTTAAACCTATCCTTATCCCTCACATTCTTCTTCTCAAAATTTTTCTCCAAAGCACTAGCCAAATCAACGCCTGTCTGATTCGCCAGGCACATCAAAACCCAAAGCACATCAGCCATCTCATCGGCAAGTTCTTTATTCTTATCCGATTCTTTAAAAGTCTGCTCACCATATTTCCTTACCATCAGCCTCGACAATTCTCCCACTTCTTCCATAAGGATCCCAAGGTTCGTCAGCTCAGAAAAATACTTTACACCCACTGTTTTTATCCAATGGTCAACTGAAGCCTGTGCTTCGCGTAGGGTAATGTCTTCGCTCATAAATTATTCCTTGTTTTTTGAATCGATCAGTATTGTAACCGGGCCATCGTTCAGCAATGCAACCTTCATATCCGCACCAAACTCACCTGTGCCAATTGACTTGCCCAACTCTGTTTCCAGAGCAACGATCATCTTCTCATACATCGGTACCGAAAAATCCGGTTTGGATGCTTTGATATAAGATGGACGATTGCCTTTTTTCGTGGCCGCATGCAGGGTAAACTGGCTTACCAGCAAAAGCTCGCCATTGTTATCTTTTAATGAAACATTCATCACCCCATTTTCATCATCGAAAATTCTCAGGTTTACGATCTTCCCTGCCAGCCAGTTGATGTCTTCATCTGTATCTGCGTTTTCGATACCTACCAGCACAAGCAAACCTTTACCAATTGAAGAACGTATATTATTGTTAATGGTCACGCTTGCGTTCGCGACGCGTTGAATTACTACTCTCATGTATCTTTAAAGCATGAAGGTAAATATTTCAAAAGAGATCCGCTTTTCAACTGCCCGTTCGGGCGGCAAGGGAGGGCAGAACGTGAACAAAGTTGAAACCATGGTTTCCGGGTCATTTGATGTAGCTAACTCTATGATCCTGAACGAAGAGCAAAAAGGGATCATTACCAGGAAACTGGCCAATAAAATAAATTCGGAAGGGTTTTTGCAAATAAAGAGCCAGGCACATCGTTCTCAGTTGGCGAACAAGGAAGAAGTGGTGAAGAAGATGGAGGAATTGATAGAGCTCGCGCTGAAAAAGGTGAAACCAAGAACGGCAACCAAACCGACCAAAGCTTCGCAGCAACGACGTCTTGATTCAAAAAAGAAAGACTCGGCCAACAAGCAGAACCGGCAGAAGTTCCGCAACAATTTTGACTGACCAAAACCAACCCCCTATGAAACATTCACTGATTATGAGTCTCACAAGTTTTAAACGATTGTTCTTCTTCCTGCCGCTGTTTGCTGTGATTGCATCCTGCCAGAAGAACGTAAATCATGACCTCGGTGGGCCGGAACATAACCTTACCATCAACTTCAAAGCACAGGTCGATACGATCCCTCTCGAGTACGGCAAAACATATCATAATTTTTTTAACGAACCGTACACAGTAAGTGCATTTAAATTTTACATCCACGGGATACATTTCATAAACACCGAAACAGAAGCAATATTCGAAGTAGCTAAAGATCGCTATGACCTGGTAGATTTCGCTGATTCCGCATCTTCTTCGATCAAAATCGGGGTGTTGCCCGGAAAATACAATCGTATCGCATTTACAGTTGGGGTGGATAGTGCGCGGAACGTTAGTGGTGCACAAACGGGTGCGCTTGATCCTACAAAGGGAATGTTCTGGACCTGGAACACAGGTTATATTATGGCAAAACTGGAAGGTAATTCACCTGTGGCTTCAACACCAAATAATGCATTCGAATACCATATAGGAGGTTTCAGAACCGGCGAGAATGTAGTTGAAAAGATCACCCTTTTGTTCCCGTATACCAGCCTTGTGGATCTTCAGCCGAATAAAACTTCGGATCTCTATATTACAACGAATCTCAGTGCCTGGTTCCATAACCCTCATGATATAAGGATCAGCGAAAACCCGGTTTCAATGACCCCGGGACCACTCGCCGTTCAAATTGCTGAAAATTACCGGAAAATGTTTAGTGTTGCTCAGATTCTGAATGAACCTTGACCTCACGTAATACGATATTGGTGACCCTGCTATTTTTGTTGATGGTATTTTTCACAAATGCCTGCAAAAAAAATGGTAGTGGTAACGGAGCGGCAACAACACCTCTCGAATTCAAAATTCCTGACGGGTTCCCTGAACCTGTATATAAGTTTGAAGGAAATCCTCCAACTCAGGAGGGCTTTGAGCTAGGTAAAAAATTATTCTACGATGGTAAGCTGTCAAAGGATGGCAATTTTCCATGTGCATCCTGTCATCAGCAATTTGCCGGATTCGCAACCCTGGATCATGATCTGAGTCATGGATTCAACAACCAGTTCACAACCCGCAATGCACCCGGTTTGTATAATCTTGTCTGGCACGATCAGCTTCACTGGGATGGTGGCATTGCTAACCTTGAAGTACAACCGCTGGCGCCCATCACTGCTCCCAATGAGATGGCAGAGGACCTTACCAATGTTATCGAAAAGCTGAAACAGGATGCGGATTATCCGCGTATGTTCAATGCGGCGTTTGGAAGCGATGAGATCAATAGTCAGAAAATGCTGCTGGCGCTTGCACAGTTTATGGGTATGATGACTTCTGCTGACTCAAAATATGATAGGATGAAACGTGGCGAAGCTACTTTCAATCAGCAGGAGCAGGCCGGATACGAAATCTTCAAACAAAAATGCACCTCCTGCCATGCTGAACCACTATTCACTGATTTCAGCTACCGCAACACAGGTATTCCATTAAATCAAACCATCAAAGACTATGGACGACTACGGATCACCAATCGCGCTGAAGACTCACTAAAGTTCAAGGTGCCGAGTTTGCGCAATGTATTTCTTAGCTACCCGTATGGGCATGATGGTCGTTTCCCATCTATCGGATCAATGCTTGATCATTACAATGCAGGCGTGCAGCAGAGCACCACACTTGATCCTCTTTTACGCAACGGGATCAGCATCGACTTTAATGAGCGGTACTATCTTGTGCAGTTTTTAGGAACGCTGACAGATTCTACGTTCATTAATGATAAAAGGTTCGCGCCTTAAAAAGCTCCCAATTCATTATTTTTACAAAAAGTATTTTTGAGCGGAATTAAAAAACTTGCGGGGCAGACTTTATGGTACGGTGTACCAAGAATCTTTGGTCGGTTTCTGAACTTTGGTATTACATTACTTGGGTTCCGGTTGTATGATCCGGCGGCGTCATCTTTCTATACCCAGATCTTCGCATATATTCCATTTCTTACAATTCTTTATACATACGGACTGGAAACAAGCTATTTCCGTTTTGCGCAAACACATGACAAAAAGGTCCTGTACAATACGCTGAACGTTTCGATAATCACCAGTACAATACTTTTCACAGCACTATTCTTTTTATTCAAAGATTCGCTGGTTAATCTGATGGT
>JBEVNF010000502.1:0-6349 GCA_040508255.1 Flavitalea sp. | reverse complement strand
ACTGAAAACAGTTTTGATACTGAATATGAGAAACTGTAAACTTTGCTCATTTTTTGGCTCACAGAATTGTTCAGCGCGATCGCTACATTGGGTAATGCTGCACTGGAAAATCAATATACTTTTGGAAATGCCGATGTTTATTATGGTGGAGACTGGGTTAAGTGGATCAAACTTGCCAACTCACTTAAACTCCGTATCGCAGCAAGATTAGAGAATACAGATAATGCAAAAACAAGGGCGATCTTCCAGGAGGTATTGAATGATGCAAACGGACCAATTACTGAAACAGACGACCAGCTTAGCTATCAGAGTGTTGACTACCTGCCCTTTGGTGGCGGTGGCGAGATAGTATATCGCAGTCAGCGTTTCGCTACTACATCGATGATCGACTTCATGAAACGAGTGGTTGATCCAAGATTGCCGATCTATTTTGAACAGAATGGTCTGCGCGGAAGTTTCAGAGACACATTGACGAAGTATGGTACAACGTTGCCATCATTTATCAATATCAATGATCCGCTGATCGCTTACCAGGGAGGACCTGCAGACTTCACAACAAATCCAACACGCGCAGGGTATATTAAAAATGCTTTCCCTGTTGGCAACAACAGTTCAGGTAATTCTGTTACAAATTATTTCCTGATCTCGCCTATCAATCGTTTGTTTTTTTCTCCGAAGTATAACAAACCCGATGGTGGTGAATACAAGGAAGTGGCTGTAACTGCCGCTGAAGGCTGTTTACTGATCGCTGAGTTTATTCAGAAAGGTTATGCAGGAACGGCCAACACAAAAGGAAGTTTGAATGAATGGTATGAAAAAGGAATCACAGCTTCCATCCAGACAATGAATGAAATTGCTGTAATAGCTGGTTCAACAACAGGGTTCACCGGTGATGGTGCAGCACAGATTGCAACTTATCTCGCGCGTCCTGACATCATGTTGACAGGGACAAATGATAAAGAGAAGATCTATGTTCAACAGCATCTTAACTTCTTCCGTAATCCAAATGAAGCCTTCGTATTCGTAAGAAGAACAGGTTATCCAAGAACGGGTTCAACATATTATCCCCGTGAAACATTCAATGAACCTATCCCAAGAAGATTCTGGCTCATCGATCCGGGCGAGACAAACAGGGCAAACTGGCAGGCTGCTATGACGGAGCAGGGTTTTACACCAAATGCACAGGATGTACCTACTTTAAGCACACAACGGATCTGGTACGATAAAAACGCTCCGGCTTTCGGTGGAGGCAATTAACAGATCGGTCCCATCATCCCGGTGATGGGACCGATTTCAAAAACCAACTATGTCAACAAGAAGAAAATTTCTTTTCAATACCGTGCTCGGAGGCACCAGCCTTCTTGCATCAAAAACGATCCAGGCGCTCACTCCCCCAACCTGGCCGATAGTAGTGTCTACCTGGGATTTTGGACAGGCTGCAAATCTTGAGGCCTGGAAAATTCTTGAAACAAATGGTCGTGCAATTGATGCCGTTGAAGCAGGTGTACAAATTCCCGAAGCTGATCCAACCAATCAAAGTGTTGGTTATGGCGGTAACCCCGATCGCGATGGCAGAGTAACACTTGATGCCTGCATCATGGATGAGTTTTATAATGCTGGTTCAGTGGCATGTCTTGAACACATTATGCACCCGATAAAAGTTGCAAGACTTGTACTTGAGAAAACGCCGCATGTGATGCTTGTTGGTGAAGGTGCGCTGGAGTTCGCGCTGGCAAACGGTTTCAAAAAAGAAAACCTGCTTACGCCAAAAAGTGAAGCAGACTGGAAAGAGTGGCTCAAAACTTCGAAGTATGAGCCACAGATGAACATCGAGAACAAACAATACGATAAAGAAAATGATCCCATGCCGGGTGGTATTGAAAATCACGATACCATTGGTATGATCGCGCTCGACTCGAAACACAATATCGGCGGAGCCTGTACAACAAGTGGTCTTGCCTACAAAATGCGCGGCCGTGTTGGTGATTCTCCAATTATTGGTGCAGGGCTTTATGTTGATAACGAGGTTGGCGGAGCCACATCATCCGGCGTTGGTGAAGAAGTGATCAAGATTGTTGGTGCCCACCTGATCGTGGAACTTATGAGAAACGGCAAATCACCACGCGAAGCCTGTCGCATAGCAGTTGAAAGGATCATAAAAAGAAGTCCTGAAAAAGCGAAGAAGATACAGGTTGGATTCCTTGCCATGAATAAAAAAGGCGAATATGGCGCTTATGCATTACAGGCCGGTTTCACGTATTCGGTGAAGAGCAAGTCAGTGCAAAAAGTTTTTGCTTCGGATCATTATTACTAATTTCCGACGATCTCATCTCAACCTCATGAAAAAGGATACATTAAGCCTTATTAATATAAATAGTAAACTGGCAGTTCCGGTTTACAAGCAGATCGTTCAATCCATCTGCAAAGGGATTGATGATGGACTCATCGCACAGAACGATAAACTTCCTTCGGTTAATGGCATCGCAGAAAGATTTTCACTGGCAAGGGGCTCTGTGTTCAGTGCTTACAATGATTTGCGTGCATCTGGTATCATAGACTCAATCCCGGGCAAAGGATATTTTGTTACAAGCACCCAAACAAAACAGCGTCAATCTGTATTGCTGTTGTTCAATACATTTTCGGCGGATAATGAAATTCTCTACAACTCAATACTACAGCATCTTTCACCAGGTACAAGACTGGATGTTTTCTTTCACCACCACGACAGGACGCAATTTGAAACGCTGGTCCGTGAAAAAGCATCCTATTACAACGCATTGATAGTAGTGCCCGAAATCTATAAAGATGTTATAAGTGTATTTGATAGTATCGATGCAAAGCAGGTGTATATTCTTGACAAAGGTTTCAAAGAATTCAGAAAAAACTTTTCGGGAATTTATCAGAACCTGGAGAAAGACATTGTTTCTATTCTCACCAAACAGCAACAATTGCTAAAAAAATACAAGCGACTGTTTTTGCTGACGCCGGGCAACAATTTGTTCAAAGAGATCACAGATGGTTTCAGGAAATTTGCGAAAGCTGAAATGATCACCAGTGCAGTGATAGATTCAGTTGAAATTAAAAACATAAAAAAGGGTGATGCATTTATAGCTGTTGATGATGACCAGCTTGTGGAACTGGTAAATTGTATCAGATCATCCGGATTAATGATCGGCAAAGATGCGGGAGTTCTTTCCTATCACGAATCCAACCTGAAATCTGTGATAGGTGATGGCATTTCGACTATCACACCAGATTATATTGCAATGGGCAGAACCATGGCAAATATGATCTCATCAAATGAAAGAAAAGTAATTGAAAATCCATTTATGATGATCGACCGCGGGTCGTTCTGAGAAGTTATGAAAAAGATACTCGAAGTCTGCGCATTCAATATTCAATCCTGTATTGCAGCTGAAAATGCAGGTGCCTACCGTGTTGAACTGTGCGATAACCCTGTGGAAGGTGGTACCACCCCAAGCTACGGAACTTTGAAACAGGCACGCGAACGAATTGGCTTAAAAATCTATCCGATCATTCGCCCCCGTTCCGGAAACTATTATTATAACGATGATGAATATGCGATAATCAGACATGATATAACCATCGCACGCGAACTGGGATGCGATGGCATTTCGGTGGGTGCTCAGAATATCGATGCAACCATTAACATCGAAATGATGAAACGTATTGTTGAGTGGGCCGGACCGCTGGGCGTGACCTGCAACCGTGCATTTGATGGCACCCCGGATCCCCACGCTGCACTTGATGCACTGATCGAAGCCGGTTGCGAAAGAGTTCTCACCTCAGGCCTCGAGACCGCAGCTCCCGATGGAGCACCGCTTCTTGCCAAACTGGTTCATCAGGCTGCAGGCAGGATCATCATTATGCCAGGCGCAGGGGTAAAATCGATCAACATCCGTAAACTTGCTGAGCAAACAGGATGTACGGAATTTCATTCATCGGGCCGTGCCGTTGCTCCTAATCCACAGACATATATAACATCGAAAGTAAATGACTATGGCAATGTTTACATCTCCGATGAAAATGAATTAAAAGCGATGATCAGGGAAATCTCCTGACAGGATTATCTCATGTTCCATTGTATTTATGCCGTATTTTTAGTTGTATACAACTGAAGATATGTCTATAAAAACTTTACTGCTTACAACTGCTATCGCAATGCTCACCGGAAACATCTCCGCTCAGGAGGATGAAGAAGGAGCAAAGGTTCAGGTCAACAAAAAATACCAGGCTGAGATCAGATCACTTTCAGAAAAGCCGGTGATCAAATCTGCCTTCAGGATCATCATGGACCTTGAACCACAAACACATAATGATCTCATCACTTTAAATGAGATTCCTGCCCCGCCATTCAAAGAAGATAAACGCGCTGCAAAGTTTATTGAAATGATGCGCACCATCGGCGCAGATTCAATCTGGACCGACAAAGCCGGCAATGTGCTTGCGCTTGTAAAAGGAAAATCCGGCAAGAAGACAGTAATGCTGGAGGCACATCTTGATACTGTGTTTCCTGAAGGAACCGATGTAACTGTAAAGAAAAGTGGCGATACACTCAGGGCTCCCGGAATCGGAGATGACACAAGAGGACTCGCTGTTCTGCTCGCTGTGATGAAAGCCATGAAACAAGCTAACATCAAAACAGATGCTGATATCGTTTTCGGTGGCATCGTTGGAGAGGAAGGACTTGGTGATCTGCGCGGGGTAAAACAAATTTTCAAAGACAATCATCCAAAGATCGACTCTTACATTTCTATTGATGGCGGCGGCATTGGTGCGATAACTTCCGGAGGTACCGGTTCACACCGTTACCGTGTTACTTTCAAAGGACCGGGAGGTCACTCCTATGGAGCCTTTGGTCTTGTAAATCCACACAATGCAACAGCAAGGGCTATCCATTATTTTATCCAGGAAGCTGATAAGTTTACAAAGGAAGGCGCAAAAACAACATACAATGTTGGAGTTACAGGTGGAGGTACCTCCGTTAACGCAATTCCATTTGAATCATGGATGGAAGTTGACATGCGCTCAGAATCTCCTGAAAGACTAACGGGTATCGATACACTGTTTCAACAAGCGATCAGGAAAGCGCTTGCGGAAGAGAATACAATGAAAAGAAGAGGAAGTGATCTGAAAGTAGATGTAAAAATGGTTGGTGATCGTCCTACCGGAGTTCAAAGTCCTACCCTTCCATTGGTTCAGCGTAGCATGGCCTCTGCGGTTTTGCTCGGAGCTGCGCCATCATTGAATATGAGTTCAACGGATTCAAATATTCCAATTTCTAAAGGCGTTCCGGCAGTTACCATTGGCCGGGGTGGCGTTGGAGGCGGAGCACATTCGTTGGATGAATGGTGGGTGAATGACAAGGGTTACCTTGCAATACAAAATACCCTACTCATCCTTGTAGCTGAAGCAGGTCTTGCAAAATAAAAGCAACCCCGGCAGGATCTCGCTTGCCGGGGTTGTGGTGGAATATTAAAAGAATGCTTACTTCCTTGTATAAGTTACTGTACCTGTGTAAGTGGTACTATTGTAAGTGTCAGTATAAGTCAGGACCATTGTAGAGTTGGTAATTTCTTTGATGTCAAGAGCGTCACCTGCAACCAGAAGTTTCTTTTCATCAGGACTCAGTGCCCATACAGAAAACTCGCTTATCTGATCGTCATCGGGATCACACTTTTCTACTCCCTGATCTAAAGACAATTTTCCATCAGCAGAAAAAATGTAAAGATCATCGACTTGCGAACGTATGTAGCTGTCTGAGTAACTTTTACTCCATCTTCATCATCAGTGTAACAAATAACCATCAAAGGAGTTCCGATTTCCACGTTGTCAAGTGGTTGACCCGAAACAGTCAACACAGTTTGTGCATCATTATGCTCCAGGTTGATTTTTACTGGCTTCCCGTACCCCGTGGATCACAGGCTGAATAGTCTTCGATAGGTGCAATCTTCCTTAAATTCAAAAATGAATTGTTTCTCGCAATCATCAAACTGGTAGTGAGGGATACTATTTCTTTGTGAAAACACTGGTTTCTTTCACATTTGTACCGTTCAGATCAGTGGTAACCGAGAGTGACATAGTCGTACTTCCGATCTCATCGATATCAAACACCCGACCGAAGTAAGTCAGAACGGTTTGCTCTTCATTCATGCTCCAGGTAGATTTAGATTGATCGTCACTGCCCGGAGAGCAGGAGGAACGATCTTCAATATAAGTCCCGTCAGCCTGAAACTCGTAAATAACCTGTTTTTCGCATTCTTCAAAAAACTTGTAGAAGTCGGAATCGTTTGTGCCATCACCATCCAGATCTGATTGCGCGGGTACC
>JBEVNF010000490.1:0-3619 GCA_040508255.1 Flavitalea sp. | reverse complement strand
TTATAGTGGCCAGCGTTTCAACCAAAAAATGAATATACCCGTAAATCATGTGGAACCCTGGTATACACACGATATATCGGTTGCCAGGGAATTTGTTGTTTCGAATTTGAGCGCAAGACTGATGTTTGAATTGAACAATGTGCTGGATCAGCATTATGATGTGGTGGCCAACTTCCCGATGCCGGGACGATATTTCAGAATTTCAGCAAGCATTAATTTATAAGAAGTGTGCAGATTTATGAAGATCAGAAAATTTATCATACCAATTGTCCTGACAGCCCTGACTATCGCGGGCTGCCGGAAGGATCCGTCGGTACTACCAATAGAAGAGGAAGAACTGCCCTCAGACACCTCTGTGACCGGGTTTTATCTTCTGAATGAAGGTAATATGGGGATGAATAAGGCATCGCTCGATTACTATGATAATATCGCGGGCACCTATAAACGAAACATCTACAATGAAACCAATCCAACAGCACCAAAAGAACTTGGTGATGTTGGGAACGATATTGATGTCTATGGCGGTAAATTATATGCCGTTATCAATATGAGTGACAAGGTTGAGATCATGGATGCAAAAACAGCGAAGCGTCTTGGCCAGGTTACCATTCCAAACTGTCGCTACGTTGCCTTTGCCAACGGCCGCGCTTATGTAAGCTCTTATGCAGGCGGAGTAGGTGATCCAAATTCACCTGAAGGATTTATTGCAGAAATTGACACCGCAAGCTTTGCTATCATACGGACCGTAAAGGTTGGTCGTCAGCCGGAAGAAATGGCTGTTGTAAATAACCGGATCTATATCACCAATTCAGGAGGATATAGTCCGCCGAATTATGAAAGCACGGTTTCAGTGATCGACCTTAATACATTCACAGAGATCAAAAGGATTGAGGTTGCTATTAATCTCCATCGGATCAAGGCAGATAGTGAAGGAGATCTTTATGTTACATCCCGCGGTGACTATTATAATGTGCCTTCAAAGATGTTTGTTATTGATACAAAAACGGATCAGGTAAAAGACAGCTTATCCATTGCAGCAGGCAACATCGTGATCAGTGGCGATTCTCTTTACGCACTAAGCGTTGAATGGAGCTTTATCACCAATAAAAATGAGATCACTTATGCATTGATCAACACAAAAACTAACCAGGTCGTTGGTGAAAGTTTTATCACTGACGGTTCAGAAAAGGATATCAAACTGCCGTATGGGCTCGCAGTTAATCCAAAGAACGGGGACATTTATATCACCGATGCAAAAGACTATGTAACACCTGGTACCCTGTATTGTTATGACAGCAATGGCAAAAAGAAATGGAGTGTTGTAACCGGTGATATTCCGGCTCATTTTGCATTTCTGCCATAACTCAAACAGATCAATTAAATTCGCAAACTGAAAACACAACCAGAAATATGTCGCTAAAAAAACTACCTGTACTCCTGATAGCTGCCTTGACTGTAATTGCTGTTGGTTGCCGTAAGGGATCTGAGATTCCTGCACCAGTGATCACTTTTAGCTTTGAGAAGGATACCATGCATTTGTCTGTAGGTGACAGTGTGAATGTCCGCGCATTTGTTGACAACAGTGTTACTGTTCAGCATTCATGGAAACTCAATGATTCGCTTTATTCAACCTCCTATGATATCAATATAGTACCGAAAGCAATTGGCACCTATGTGTTGTTTTATTCAGGTGGAAATGAAACCGCGACCTTTACAAAAACCATCACGGTCTATGTAGGTGATCGTATTCGTCCGATCACTGCAACAAGCAGCAAATACATCAGTTATGTTCTTGAATATCTTCCTGCTCCGGGACAGTTTATAAATGAAACAATAGCTGATGCAAATGCAACACAAAATATTATCGGTGAAACAAACTCATTGCTTTCACTGGGAGGTTATGGAGGTTATGTGATCTTCACGTTTGACCATTCAATTGTAAATAAAGACGGAATGGATCTGGCCATTGCGGGCAATCCACTCGCACCGCCAATGGAATGGAGTGAGCCGGGTATCGTGATGGTAAGTCATGATCTCAATGGAAACGGTCTGGCAGATGATGAATGGTATGAACTTGCTGGTAGTGAGTATGAAAGCGCATCCACAAAGAAGAACTACACGATCACGTATTATAATCCAAAGGACACTGCTGATGTTCCATGGAAAGATAATCTTGGAGACAGTGGAGTAGTAGAGATCAACAATTATCACAATCATAATTATTACCCCCTGTTTGCACCGAACCAGGACTCTATTAGTTTCACAGGCTCGCTGCTGAGCAATACATTTGGAATGGAAGGATCGGTCTATGTTAACAAGGGATTCAATCTTGGATATGTTGACAATTACTCAGCAGGTGATAACTATGCGCAGAACAGGTATAATTCATTTGACATATCATGGGCAAGAGACAAAGAAGGTAAAATCATAACGCTTCCTGCAATTGATTTTGTAAAGGTTTATACAGGGCAGAATAATAAGGGTAACAAGGTCCTTGGCGAAATTTCTACAGAGATCAGGGGTGCATGGGATTTAGGAATGCCATGATTTGATTGCTGCAAGTTATCATAGACGGAATAATAAGGAAGGAACGAGGCCGCTTGAACCTGAATCTCAGGAAAATTAAAAGCAAGGCGGAGGAAACCTTCAGCAAAATAATCCCGGCTTTATAATTATATAAAAACCAACAGCTTGTACCACAGGCGATTTGAGGTTTTCAAATCATTTAAATGTTTCTTTCTACCGGTATTTCCCTTACCCGTGAAAGATAAACTGGCAAAATCCATCATCGTTTATACTTAATTCGTCTTTTCCTGCGTTAATTGTCCGAATGATAATGCCGTGACATCGGGATAATCCACCGACCGCTGCTTTACACCATTTATTTTAAACCACCCAAAATGAAAACCAATAAACAATTCTTTGCCAAAGGAACCCTCTTGTCCTTTGTTGCGGCCTCGACTTTATTGTTCGCCTGCAACAAATCTGAAGTCTTAACAGAATCACCAACAGTTACAGAAGAAGAAGCGGCTGAAGTAATGATTCAGAGTATGTCGGGTCAGAGCGGAGGGCTTATCCTTCAGACAGAATCAACTGCATCAGTTGTAGCCCGTATGAGTTACGCTTGCGGAGTTACAGAAGATACAACAATCGTTCGTCAGAATGCATCAGGTGCTTCAGTTACTTATCAATTCGAATTGGATATTGTCAAGCAACTGAATTGCGAAATGGGTTTGCCGCAGAACTTCGTTGTCTCTGCTGATGCTCATACCACATATTCCGGACCAAGAATGAGTTCTGATGATAACTCACATACAGAGTTCATGGTTACCGGTTTCAATCCGCAGGATGATTATCTGAATGTAACTATTGATGGTACGCGTCGTGGCAGCCAGCAATCAAAGGTGCGTGCTCAACGTTCGTTTAACAGCGAACTCACTGTTAAGAGTACCGATATAGCTATTGATAAATCAACAGGTCTCATCGGAAGCGGAACCATCGAGGTACATTTCACAGGCGAGTTATCTACAGGTAAAACTGTTGAATATGATGCGATGATCATTCTGAAAGGAAACAAAGAAGCAATCGTAGCGTTCAGCAACAATGCGACGTACGAGTT
>JBEVNF010000483.1:0-3731 GCA_040508255.1 Flavitalea sp. | reverse complement strand
CCCATAGACAAAAACCTGTTTACCAGGTCGTAACGGAAAGCGATCTGATCAAACATCCCCGCAACCTGGTCCTTCTTACTCTTCGTGGAACTGCTATCCGGAACAACTGTATCGTGCCTGTATTTTGCCATGAGGTGCAAAGTTAAGATTGAAATCCATATGGTTTATCTTTACAAAATGATAATCAAGTCTGCAGAATACCTGGTGAGCAGTCCCGAGCTTGAAAAATGCCCGGCGGCTGATAAACCTGAATACGCCTTTATAGGAAGAAGTAATGTTGGAAAATCATCTCTTATAAATATGTTATGTGATAATCAGAAGCTCGCCAAAACATCCGGCACTCCTGGTAAAACACAACTGATCAATCACTTTCTTATTAAATCTGCCAGCGAGAAGAAAAATTCAAAACCCAACGAAGCGTATATACCATGGTATCTTGTGGATCTTCCCGGTTATGGTTTCGCAAAGGTTTCGATCAATGCCCGTAACCGTTGGGAACAGATGATTGAAACTTATCTGAAGAAAAGAGAAAACCTTGTCAACATATTTGTGCTGATCGACTCAAGACACGAGCCGCAAAAGGTAGATCTTGAGTTTGTAAATAAGCTGGGTAAATGGGAAGTTCCATTCACGCTTGTGTTTACGAAGTCTGATAAAGAGACTCAGAAAGTGGTGAGCATGAACATAAAGGGTTTTCTCGACCAGATGCGTAAGACCTGGCAATTCCTGCCGCAGCATTTTGTGAGCAGTGCAGTCAAGAAACAAGGCAGGGATAAGATCCTTGCGTTTATAGATGACTGTAACACGCAGGTCCTCAGCAGTGCCAATGACCAGCAGGCAGATCAGTAACTGACCGGCAATTTTTTAATTCACCACCTTGTTTGCGCAGCTGCTGCTGGCGAAGGCTTCTGGTTTTGCTTTAAAGGCAAAGCCCATTCCAAGGATGTATCCCATAGCTTCCTTCAGTGCATCATTGCTTTTGAAGTGCGGGTTGGTATTAATGTCAGCATGTACTTCCATGTCGACATTGAATTTCGTGAACAGGCCGCAAAGTTCATAAGCGATCTCGATGCTCTTCGCAACCTCCACAAGCATGCGCTCCTTGATACTGTAGCTTTGCTTTGTTTTTTCGTTGTGAATGAACATGAATCCACCATGACCCTCGCGCAAAAACACGATCACTGTCGCAAATTCTGTTTCAATACCTTTTACCTGGGAATCAGTTCCAATGCAGACTTTCAGATGGAACCCTTTTTCTGTTTCGCGTTTGATTGCGTTCTCAACTGCTTCAATGATGGGAAGGTCGATAAGATCGCCGTTAAATTTTCTCCATAACATAAAACAATAGGTTTTCCGAATTTACCGAAAAACCTATTGTAAAAAAAATGATGTATGGATATGTTCACAATATGGTAATAACCAGTGTTATTGCTTAAGCAGTTTGTAGGTAGTTCCCTGGGCGCCATCAAGCACGCGCAGCAGCATCAGCCCTTTCTTTGAACTGTTCACCGCGATATGATTTGAACCCTGTTTGAGCACACCCTGCTGAATCAGTCGTCCTGTTTCATCTATCAACTGATAACCGTATTGTTCTTTTGCAATTACAGAAACAGAACTATTGAAAACTGTTGAAAGAATATCGAGATTTTTTCCCTGGAGATTTTTCAGGTTTTCAATATTGGAATAATACGAACGTTCATCGGCGACAGTGATCACTTTAATACGGTAATAATTCACCGCGTTATCAAGCGGCTTCCATGAATAGCTTCTTATATCAGCTGCCACTTCAGCAAGGGTAGAAAAATGATAACAATCTTTTGAAATCTCAACGTTGATCTTTTTGATCGGCTCATCAGATTTATAACTCCACGAAAGATCATGAAGATCGCTTTTCACTTTAGCACTCAGTGCAAAATGATGGATAGGAAGAACATTCGCGATTTGTCCTGCAAGAGCGTAACTACCAACGCTGCCATAAGCAGGCAGGTTCTGGTTTGCAACGCCATCAACAACCAAATAATAAGTGCCTGCATTGAGATTTGTATCAACACCGGCATTCAACAGTTCTGAAGGATTGTATTTTCCGATCGTATCATTGATAGCACTGACGAGTCCAACCTTGATATCAACATTTGCTCCGTTGTTTCCTGCTCCCACATTTTGCGGAATTGCATTGATACGAACATTGTTTGCATGATCAAGTGTAAATCTGAATACATCACGATCAGCATAGTTGTTGATCAGTCCTGTTGCCTGGAAATCAAGGGAGGTCAGGGTGATTGGCGTTGCCGTGGATGTTGAATTTCCATGATCGTCAGTTTTGAGACCAAAGCCGTTCAAAGGACCTGCGATGATGTCTATATCGTTTTGAATGGTGTTGCATCCCTTTGCATTTGATCCTGTGTGCCAGGTGGTCATGTTACGGGTATAACCCATACCCATGATAGGTGCCCAGCCGATCTCACCGGTTCCCTGGCCAATTGAATATTCAGCAGTTTTAGCGCAACCACCATCATAATTGCTCTGGTGAAACAGACCAAGTGTGTGACCCGCTTCGTGTGAAACCGCTTCAGCAATGTTCTTTGCATCATAGCTCAGGTTTGCACTAAAAACCCAGCCAGGAGTGCCATCGCCAAAACGAAATGAATTTGTGAATGAAGTTCCGCCAACCATTCCATACCAGTTACTGGTGGTAGTAACGATCATGCGTATGCGCTGATATTGTGGTGCTGCTGCAAATTTTGCAGAGTCTGTTGTTACATTGATGTTGAAAATTCCATAGTCTTCCGAAACACGGTCAAAGATCTCTCTGATGGTTGCGGCGTTCAATCCTGAAGGTTGTGCATCGATGGGTCCAAAATAGTTCCAGCCGGTTCCGTTAACATATTGACCGTCAAAATCCATGTAGATTGTCGCAGCAGCAGTTGGGTTGCTGTTCAAAAGAGGAATCTGCGCAAAGGTTGAAAAACTCATCAAACCCGCTGCGACCACTGATAGCATTTTTTTCATTTCAGTAGTTTTGGTTGGTTGAGGAAGTTCCCGGTGCAGGTGGAAGCGGACATTCAGCCATCACATATTTCTGAAGATCCTTTGTAACCACATAACGTTCATTTTCCTTTTCAATCAGCATAACGTCTCCACTACGCGGATTCAGAAAACGACCGATCATCTTTTCGGTTTTATCGGGGTGAGTTATCAGGGAAATATTCAGCAGGGTTCCGGGGAAATTCGAAGACATGATATTTACGCTTAGCACGTTTTCATCCCGCTGAACCTTTGAACTCACTGTACCCCTGAAAGCGTTTCCGCCGGGTAAAGGAAGATCGATCTCGTCGTTCAGGTTCAGGTTGAAAATGTTTTTGAGCGTTCTCGTACTTAACTCAAATTTTTCGGGGAGTCTTGAAAAAATAAAAGGCTTCGACTCGGGAGTGGATGACTTTGTTGGTCTGCCAGGCTGAGCTACCAGTGCAGAAGGCATGAACTGGTAAATAATAGCAATGAGCAACAGTCGATGAAATGTTTTCATGGACGATGGTTTTAGCAACAGGGTTTGGATGAACTGCGGATACAAAACGGCTTTTGGATTCACAGTAACCGGTTGGATATTCCGGTCATTATTATAAACGGAATCAGACTCTTGTTATTTCATATAAGCCCCATAAATTATTGTTTACCAACGCAACAGAATACTCTTACAAAAAAATAAAGGGGATCGTTGATTAACGATCCCC
>JBEVNF010000456.1:0-4267 GCA_040508255.1 Flavitalea sp. | reverse complement strand
AATCGCCCCGTTTTTCTTTTTTATCTTTATTAGATGCAGCCTGCCAAATATCTTAAATATCTGTCACTGCCCGCACTGCTGGGCATTGAACGTACCAAGGAGATCCTTCATGTGAATCCCACGGTGATCCCGGTGCGTGAAGAAGCAAGTGAAGTCAATGTGTTTGTGTATGATTATGACTCTACTTCTATTGCTGAAAAAAAGCTGAGCTCTGTTGATTCCGTACTTGATTATAAAACAAGCAAGCGTATCAGCTGGATCAATATTGATGGATTGCGCAAATCTGAAGTTGAAAAGATCTGTTATCATTTTGACATACACCAGCTCCTGATTGAGGATATTCTTAGTATCGGTCAGCGTCCAAAAATGGATGAGGTAGAAGGTGTGATGTTCTGTCTGTTGAATATGCTTTATTTTAACGATGAAAAAAAGGCTGTTGAAACGGAGCAGATCAGCATTGTGCTCGGAAAAGACTTTGTGATCTCTTTCCAGGAAGATGCAAGCCGCGATGTATTTGATCCTCTTCGCCAAAAACTTACTATAACAAATAGCAAGCTTCGCCAGCGAGGTGCCGATTACCTGAACTATACCATGCTTGATCTGATTGTAGATAATTATTACAATGTGATGGAATTATTGGGAGGGGAGATTGAAACCTTGGAAGAAGAGTTGATCCGTCGCAATAGTCCTTCTTCGCTGAGTCGCATTAACCAATTGCGTAAAGAGCTTATTATTCTTAAGCGAAATATTGCACCGGTTCGGGATCTTGTCAACAATATCATCCGTAGCGAAAGTGATCTGCTGGAAGACAGGACCACCAAGTATTTCAAGGATGTATACGATCACATTGTACAGGCTTACGATCTCTGTGAGAACTATCGTGATGTGATGGTTTCAATGCAGGATCTGTATATCAACAATGTGAACATGCGTATGAATGAAGTGATGAAGGTGATGGCGATCGTGACATGTTTGCTTGCGCCGGCTACCGTGATAGGAGGGATCTTTGGGATGAACTTTGAGACGGTGCCTTATATACATAATAAGTATGGGTTCTTTTTAGCATTGGCAGCGATGTTGTTGATTCCTATATGGATGTTATGGGTCTTCAGGAAGAGAGGATGGTTCTAGCCCCTCTGCTCCTTCGTTTCGATAAGGCAGACAAGTTTGAGGGGTTGTTCAGTAGCTGGTTTCATCCAGCTGCACTTTCCCCTTAAATGTCCAGAACACAAAAGTCGTATAAGTCGCCACCAACGGCGCACCGATCGCTGCAATGATCAGCAGTATCCGTAAAGTCTTTTTTGACGAAGCACCATTCTCTACCGTAATACTATTCACCGGATTGCCTGAAGAATACAACAAATACGGAAACACTTCCAGCGCCACCATTATCAGCAACAAAGCAATAGTTCCTGCCGAGCTTGCAAATGCATACCGATACTTCCGCTTTTTGATCTGTCTCGGAATATTAGCGATACAAAGTATCATCGCTATAGGTATCAAAAACGCCAACGGATGTGTCCGGAAATAATCACTCAGATGCGGCACATATAACAGCGTCCACAAAGTTGTAAACACAAAACTCAGCACAAAAAAGATCACGAAATTGTTCGATAGTATCCGCAGCTTGGCGTACAGGCGATTTTCCGTTTTCATAGTAAGATAGATAGCACCATGCATCATAAACAATGCAAGTGTTGTTATAGCAACCAGCACTGCAAAAGGATTAAAGAAAGACAACCAGTTGCCGGAAAATTCTTTATTCGCATTTAAAGGAATTCCGAGTGCAACATTTCCGAGCATCAGTCCCAGGGAAACAGAAATTATAATACAGGCAACACAGTAAACAGTATCCCAGCTTTTGCGCCATAATAATCCCGGTTCTTTACTGCGGAACTCTATCGCCACTCCGCGAAATATCAATCCAACCAAAAACACCATGAACGGCACATAGAACGCTGAAAAGATCGCAGCATAGGCAACGGGAAAACCCGCAAACAAAGCACCACCGCCAATTACCAGCCATACTTCATTACCATCCCAGATGGGGCCTATTGCATTGATAGCTATCCGGCGACTTTGCTCTTTTTTCAAAAAAAGATGCAAAGCTCCTGCTCCGAGATCAAAGCCATCAAGGATTGCATAACCACTGATCACTCCTCCAAACACCAGGAACCACCATACATTATAATCAAGACCAAGAAAGGTATCCATATGAGAATTTTATCGGGTTAGAATATTGTAGTTCTGCTGTTATCATCTTCCTCTTCTTTTTTGCTATAGTCTGCAAGACCATGTGTTATCTTTTTATTGAGAAGATACAGGAACAGTATCAGTAACACGATATATACAACCGTGAATAAGATCAGTGAGAACAAAACCTGGTTAGCGGTAACGGATTTCGATAGTGCATCTGAAGTACGCAGCAAGCCATAGACAACCCAGGGTTGGCGGCCCATTTCGGCGGCAAACCATCCGCATTGGTTTGCGATCTGTGGTAACAGTACCGCCCACACGAAAACCCACATCATCCATCTTTTATTGAATAACTGCTTTTTCCAGGCGAGCCAGCTTGCATATAGAGTGAGCGCGATCAGGGTCATTCCAATGGCAATCATCATGTGATAAAACTGGAAGATAGCATTCACCTGTTTTGGTCTTTCATTTTCTGGAAATGCATTCAGGCCGGTAACGGGTGTATCAAAACTTCCATGCATCAGTAGCGACAAACCACCCGGAATTTTCAGCCCGTATGTTTGCTGTTTTTCCTGGTTCACAAAACCCATCAGGTACATATCACCGCGTGCAGAAGAATCATAATGACCTTCAAAGGCTGCCAGTTTTGCGGGCTGATATTCTGAGACTCCGTCCGCGCTCCTGTGGCCGACAAACAATTGTGCGAGAGAGAAAAATGCCGCAACAACAAGCGCAATGTTGAAACATGGCTTAGCGATTTCGAGGTATTTGTTTTTTAATATATACCAGGCGTTTACACTGAGCACGAGAAACGCGCCCGCCAGAAAAGCTCCTATCCAAACATGCATGAGTCTGTCTACGCTAGACGGATTAAATACCATCGCCCAGAAATCGGTGATCTCCGCGCGGGCCTCCATTCCTTCTCCTACAATATGATAGCCTGCAGGTGTCTGTTGCCAGGAGTTTGCAACCACGATCCAGACAGCCGAGAACATGGAACCGATCAAAACCATCAGGGCACTGAAAAAATGCACCTTGCTGCTGACGCGGTTCCAGCCAAAGATCAGTATACCAAGAAAACCTGATTCCAATGCAAATGCAAAGATTCCTTCCGCAGCGAGCGCGGATCCAAAAATATCACCCACGTATTTTGAATAAGTGGCCCAGTTGGTTCCAAACTCAAACTCCATGATGATACCGGTGGCAACACCAATTCCAAAGATCAATGCAAAAATTTTGATCCAGAACCTGGTGGCCTGTTCCCAGATCTTATTACCTGTTTTAAGATAGATTCCTTCGAAAATTACAAGCAATAAACCTAAACCAATACTTAACGGGGGATAGATGTAATGAAAGGCAATTGTGAAGGCGAACTGTACACGGGATAAAACTTCAACGTCCATAGCGATCAGTATATAGATAATTGATTATTCCATTTTACTACGGCAAACAATCAATTCCTGATAGCGGATGAACTACTTCTTCTTATAGATCGGCACCGTGCTGCAAGGCTCGCCGTACATGATACTTTTGGCGACGGCCCGCAATTTTGTCGTTATTTCCAGATAGGCTACCGGACCAATGCCAAGCTCTCCACATCCTTTAACGACAATCCTTTTGTCAGCAAATTCGTTTGAATCAAGTGCGCGGATATTCTTTACCAGAATTTCGCTGGCTGCCTGCTCAGCGGTACCAAAGAAAACCTCAGAAGCCACTGGTTGCAGATAAGAAGCTACCAGCATATATGCCCACATGGGAATGATTGCATCAGCAGAACAAGTAACAGCCACTTTTTTATCCTGGTAAGTGGTCCAGTCAACCTCAAGGAGGGAAGCACGAAAATCCTTTTCTTTTATGATCATCTCCATAAAAAGAAATGGCTTCAGATCAAATACAATGATCTCAGCCTTCGGATACAATGTTTCCAGGTCTATAGTTGTCAGCGCACTCTGCGCAACCTTATTGATGATTTCTTCACTCATTTTTCTAATTGCAAAAGTAACGTATTATAACTGCGTCGTCAAAAAAGCAAAACGCCTGCTTATGATATTACTCATAAACAGGCGTTAAG
>JBEVNF010000375.1:0-8221 GCA_040508255.1 Flavitalea sp. | reverse complement strand
CAAACGTTTACATTAATTTGGGCTTTAATGCCTACTTTTAATTCGGCTGTGAAGAAAAATCTATTTTCTCCAACCAGCTATTCATCATGTTTCAAAATGTTGTCCATTTGTTACATTCTGAAACGGTTCCGCGCTTAATGCGGGATCAATCGAACGATTGTAAAGGCATAAAAAATTGACTCACAGGTTTTTAATACTGGTTTTGACACTTTCTTTGATATTGGGAGGCACCGTTTTTTCGGTTGCGCAGCCTTACTATTTCCGCCATTACCAGGTTGAGAACGGCCTTTCAAACAATACGATCTTCAGCGGCATCCAGGATGAAACCGGGTTTCTTTGGTTCGGTACCAAGGAAGGGTTGAATCGTTTTGATGGTTATCATTTCAAGGTTTTCAAGTTTCATGCAGAGCGCAAAGACTGGGCAGAACCGGAATTGGTTTATGCATTGTTCAATGATCCAAAAGGAACCTTGTGGGTAGGCACCCAGGCCGGGATGTTTGCCTTTGATAAGAAAACAGAAAAGTTGGTTCCTTATTTTCAACCTCTCACACAGATCAATGCGATCCAGGCAGATAAAAGCGGGAACCTCTGGTTTATTTCAGGCAATACGATCTGCCGTTATAATGAAGCAACCAAACAACTCACAAAGTTTGATACTGAAAAATATTTCAGGGCATCATCACTTTGCCTTGCTGCAGATAACCAGATGTGGTTCTCATCCACGGATGGCTTCCTGCATCATTTTGACAACAAAACAGGAACGTTCAGTTCTCATAACGTATATGCGCACTCGCCAGGATTTCTTTCCTGTTATATAGAAAAAATCCTTCCTGCTTCGAATGGTTCGATCTATATAGGAACAAGCTGCCAGGGTATTAAAGAGTTTAATACAGCAGATGGTTCGTACCAGGATATTTTCACTTATAATGCTGATAAGACACCGGTCTATGTACGTGACATTCTTGAATATTCACCTACTGAATTCTGGTTCGCCACTGAATCGGGCATATTCATCCACGATCGCAAGACCAACAGCTTTACCAATCTCCGCAAAAAATCACTTGACCCATATTCGTTGAATGATAATGCAGTTTATACACTCTGTCGCGATAAAGAAGGTGGAGTCTGGGCCGGAACTTTCTTTGGAGGCGTTAACTATTATGCAAAACAATACTCTGCATTTCAAAAGTTTTTTGCGGATAACCAGCCTGGATCATTAAAAGGATCTGCCGTTCGTGAGATCATAAAAGATAAATACGGGCAGATCTGGATCGGCACCGAAGACGCGGGTCTCAACAAACTTGATCCTTCAACCGGTAAGATCATCAACTACGCACCGGATGGAAAAGCCGGCAGCATCATATACTCCAATCTTCATGGCCTGATGGTTGACGATGATGAATTGTGGATCGGTACACATGAACATGGACTTGATGTGATGAATATCAAAACCGCCAGGGTGATCCATCATTTCAATGAAGGAAGAAGTGATGGTGAACTACATAACAACTTTATTATCTCCATGCTGCGCACGCGCGACAGCACGATCTATGTCGGCACCGGTCGCGGCCTGCATGTTTACAACAGGAAAACACGATCATTTTCCCGGGTACCCGAATTACCAGACTATATATTCGTTAGCTCAGTTATAGAAACACATGATGGAACGATCTGGGTGGGCACGCATTCCCAGGGACTTTTCTGGTTCAACAAACAATCCGGAAAAAACGGGCAGATCAGACAGGGAACAAAACCGGGCGAGGAACTTACGGCCGGAACCGTCAATTCAATCCTGGAGGATTCCAAAAACAATCTCTGGATAGGAACCGAAGGCGGTGGACTGGTAAAGCTTTCAGGCGATCGCAAAACCTTCAAGGCATATACTGATAAAGATGGATTGCCAAGTAATTTCATTTTTAAAACACTTGAGGACAAAGCCGGCAAAATCTGGTTCTCCAGTTCGAAAGGATTGATCATGCTCGATCCTGTTACCGATAAACTTAAAACTTTCACAAGATCATCTGGCCTGCTCAGTGATCAGTTCAACTACAATTCGGGATATGCAGATGCTGATGGAAGATTGTATTTTGGAAGTGTAAAAGGGCTTATTGGTTTTGACCCGCTGAAAATCATAAGTCCTGCTTTTGAACCACCCGTGTTCATAACCGGCATCCAGGTAAAAAATAAAGAACTTGATCCTGCTATAGACAGCCTCATACTTGATTCTGCGGTTACCCATTCACGTGAGATCAGACTCGCACATGATCAGTCATCCTTTAATATTCATTTTGCAGCCCTGAGTTTTGTAAGCCCTGATCTTACAAAATACCGGTACATCATGAACGGGCTTGATAAGGAATGGACGGAACTACCAGGTAACCGCCAGGTTTACTTTACGGATCTTTCACCCGGTAAATATACTTTCCGTGTGCAGGCGGCAACAAATGGAATATGGGCAGGCAATGAAGCATCCATCGACATTATCATCACACCTCCCTTCTGGGCCACAACCTGGGCATTCCTGCTTTATGCATTTGTAATCGCAACCATCGCATATGTGATTATCAAAACCCTGCATGATCGTGCACAGGAAAAAAAGGAAAAGGAGATATATGCAGCCAAGATCGAATTCTTTACCAACGTGGCGCATGAGATCAGAACACCGCTGACACTTATCAAAGGTCCTGTAGAAAACATCTCCGAAGCAATTGGTGATATGCCGGATGTGAAAGAAGACATACATACGCTGGAGCGAAATACTGACAGACTGATCTCGCTTGTTTCCGGTGTACTTGATTTCAGGAAAACTGAAACAAAAGGTTTTAGTCTTGATTTCAGCAGGATAGACCTGAACGCTGCAATGGAAGAAAACTTTCTTGATTTTAAACCGCTGGCCGCTAAAAGAAACCTGGATTTCACAATCGAATTACCTGCAAAGAATATCGTTGTAAATGCGGATCAGGAAGCGTTGGATAAGATCATCAGTAATTTATTAAGCAATGCTGTAAAATATGCGAGATCGAAAACCTGTCTGAAGCTTGAGGCCGAACATTCGAAAGCTATGATCATAGTATGCAGTGATGGTTTCAAAATACCCGAGAACATCAGTGAGAAGATTTTTGAGCCGTTCTACAGGATGAAGGAAACAAGCAAACAAAAAGGTACAGGTATTGGTCTTGCGCTTGCACGCTCGCTTGCTGAACTGCATAATGGCAAACTGGTACTCGATACAAAACATCCCGAACTGAATGTCTTTGTACTGGAACTGCCATTCAATAACAATATCAATCTTAAAAAAATATCCGGTCAGTCAGGCCATAAAATCTAAGTCAGAACCTTATGCTTCCAACGATACTGATAGTAGATGATAATGATGAATTGCTTGATTTTCTTGAGCGGACCCTGCGTTCACGCTATGACATCAAAAAAGCAACTGATGGCGAAGAAGCACTACAGGTGCTGAACACAGAAGCCATTCAGCTTGTGATCAGCGATGTGATGATGCCTGTTATGGATGGTTTTGAGCTTTGTAAAAGGATCAAGACAGCCGTTGAATATTCGCATATCCCTGTGATCCTGTTGACAGCAAAAAATACAATACAGTCAAAGATCGAAGGCCTCGAACTTGGTGCGGATGCCTATATTGAAAAACCTTTCTCTAAAGAGCTGTTGCTTGCGCAAATGGCAAGCTTGCTCAACAACAGAAATGCATTGCGTCAATTTTTTGCCAGCTCTCCCCTTGTCCATATCAAAAGTATCGCGCATACCAGGTCTGATGAAAGTTTCCTTGAAGTTTTGAATAATGCGATAAGAACTAACCTTGAAGATGCTGAGCTGGATGTAGAGAGACTTGCCGCCATCATGAACATGAGTCGTGTTACGTTGTACAGGAAGATCAAAGCAGTATCGGACCTTACGCCCATCGAACTCATCAATATCACAAGACTTAAGGAAGCTGCTGAACTGCTTGCGACCGGCAAACATAAAATTTATGAGGTTGCCGATATGGTGGGGTTCAGCTCTCAAAGCAACTTTGCGCGCAATTTCCACAAGCAGTTCAATATGAGTCCGAGCGAGTATATGAATACTACAACTTAACCGTCTTTCCCGTCTTTGCGCTTTCTCTTGCTGCTTCAAGAATTTTTACAACAATGATATTATTTTCCATTGAGTACAAACCATATTCAGGTACTTTGATCTCTCCACTCACCACATCTGCGAGATAGGAAAAGGGATCGGTATAGACACCCGTCTCTTCCTGCGTAATGGTTGCGAGTTCCTCTCCTTTGCTTTGTTTGTTTCGTTTACGCATGGCCGTATTATTGGCCGAGATCACATAGCCTGTTTGTCCATAAACTTCCATATCCTTCCTGCTGAAAGGCCAGTTCCATGAAGCCTGGATGATACATTGTGCATCGGGATACTGAACGATGATCGAAGCTTCATCATCCACTTTTGGATAAATGTCAGGTTTGTATCTCGCTGTCACCGCTGTAACCGATACGGGCATCTGACCTTTCATGAGATAAGTCATGAGATTCGCTCCATAACAACCAAAATCGATCAACGCTCCCCCACCATTTTGAACGGGATCAGTGAGCCAATCGAAGAACTCCTTGTTCACTCCTATTTCTTTTGGTCCTTCGTGACCATCGTGGATCACAACCTTACGGATCTTGCCTACATAAGCGCTGTCATGAACAAGTCTGTATGTTTTTTCGGTTGTGGGATACCATGAAGTTTCATAATTGGTAAGCAGATGAACCTTGTGTTTTTTAGCCAGTTCCTGCATCCGCAATACATGTTTCACATTTGTTGCAAGCGGCTTTTCAACCATGATATGGATACCCCGGGGCGCAGCAGCTTCCACCACTTTCATGTGATCGTAAATAGAACCAAACGCAACAACCGCATCGGGTTTTACTTTGTCGAGCATTTCGTTTAGATCACGATATACAAGGCTGGCACTTAATTTATGTCTCTGCAGTTGTTTGTCGGTAAGTTCAGCATTGGGTTCGTAAATTCCAACAACGATTGCATGCGTGGTATCTTTCAAACCGAGTATCCAACCCACATGCGAATGCGTAGTTCCGGCAACGGCTATACGGATTGGTTTTTTAGGAAGATTTGATGGTTGTGCTGTCAGAAAAGTCGTTCCTGTCAAAAAACAGGCAACTGAAAATAAAACTGTTCGTAGATTATACTGATACGATAATTTCATAAAATAGAATTTGAAGCAATCATTATTATCATCCGAATGTAGGTGATTGAAACCTAAAAACGATAAACTTGAAAACAAAGAATTATCCGCTTTTGATTTCTATGGCTTTTCTTGCTGTCATGATCACATCCTGCCAGTTCTCAAAAAAAGCTTCGTTAAGAAAGTATGAAGCTGTAAAGGATCAGCAGTTTGACATAATAGTAGTTCCGGGCATTCAGTTCCAGGATACAGGCTGGAACAGGGTTCTGAAAGGAAGAATTTATTGGGCAAAGCATCTCTATGATCGTGGTATTGCAAAGAACATCATGTTCTCCGGTTCCGCTGTTTACACCCCTTATTATGAAGCTGAGATTATGAAAATGTATGCGGAGAAGATCGGCATTCCTTCTGAACATATTTATACGGAAACAAAAGCTGAGCATAGTACAGAGAATATATACTACTCGTATAAAAAAGCAAGAAAACTTGGGTTTAAAACCGTGGCACTGGCTTCAGATCCTTTTCAGACAAAGATGTTGAGGAAGTTTACAAAGAAACGTGTGAGCAAGGATGTACCGATAATTCCTTTTGTGATTGATACGATGAAGGTGATCGAGCTGACGATGATTGATCCGGAGATTGATTTTGAAAAAGCGAGGAAGAAAGATTTTAAGTCGATAAAAGAGAAAGAAAGTTTTTGGAAGCGCTTCAGAGGCACAATGGGGAAGAGGATTGATAAGACGGCTTACGATACTCTAAGCTTAGGGAATTGAAGGTTAATGGCAAATCCGGTCACCAGTTCCGGGCATAAAAAAAGACAAGCATTCGAAAAATGCCGCCCCGCCAACGGCGGGGACGGCTTCTAACGATTGCTTGCCATATGAAAAAAGGTAAAATATTAGTTTACTTTCTTCGCAGTATCTGCTACAGCTTTAGTAGAATCTACAGCTTTATCAGCAGCGCTGTCAATTGCAGCCTTTGCAGTATCAGCAGAATTCTGGATTGCATCAACTGTAGAATCTTTATGATCTTCAACATTCTTATCAGCAGCGTCACCACAAGCAGCAAATGCACCAATAGCGAGGATAAATAACAACTTTTTCATTGTACTTTGTTTAGTTTTTTTAATGATTGATTTGGTATTTATACCTGTAAGAGGAAAAGGTAACCCGGGTAACCCCGAAAAAATAAAAATTATTTTTGCTAAGCACGATTCTATGATCTTTGTCACTGATTGTCAGGGAGAAAGATTGGATTGTGTTAAATATGCCGAAATTGCCCCCTGTTTGGGTTACTTCTAACTAATTTCAGTATTAAATAAAGGTCAACACTAGTGAATTTAGCTTTGAACGAAAAGGCTCAGCTGGAAGGACTTGCCAGGAATGATAAGGAAATAGTTGAATCGATCTACGCTGCAAACTACAAAATGGTGCAGTCGATGATCATCAACAACAACGGGAGTTATGATGATGCGAGGGATATTTTCCAGGAATCAATGATCGTGCTTTATGAAAAAGCAAAATCAGGAAATTTCGAGCTGAATTGCCAGATCAAGACCTATATCTACTCTGTCGCACGCCGGCTCTGGCTGAAGAGATTAAACCAATCGCAGCGATTTGTGTCTGAAGTTGGGAATATCGCGGAAACAGTACCGGTGGAAACAGAAGTTGAGCAACATGAGCAGCAAAACAACGACTTTTCTATGATGGAAAAGGCCATGGCTGGTCTTGGCGAACCCTGTAAGACATTGCTGGAAGCATTCTACCTGCAGAAACGTAACATGACAGAGATAGCATCTCAGTTTGGTTACACAAATGCAGACAATGCAAAGAACCAGAAGTACAAGTGCCTTGCCCGATTGAAAAAACTATTTTTTGCCCAATCTAAAAACAAGTAATACCGTGATGCAAGATCTTCAGTTGCTGGAATCTGTGGAGCGCTACCTGAGAGGAGAGATGAGCAGCGATGAACACGCAGCCTTCGAACAACTCAGGAAAACCAACCCTGATGTTGACCAGCTGGTTGTTGAACATACATTGTTCCTTGAACAGCTCACCAACTTTGGTGATCGAAAGAATTTCAGGGCAATGCTCAACGACACCCATAACTCACTCACCGAATCCGGCACTATCCGCAAGGAAGCAACGCCTGGCAAGGTGGTTGGCTTCTTCAAAAAATACAAAAAGGTTACTGCTGTTGCCGCATCTATCGCGGGTATCACTACCTTACTGATCGCCGGCCTTACCATGTTTTACTCACGCCGCGCCAATACTGCCGAGATCGAGCAGCTTCGCCGCGAGTTCAAGCAGGAAGTAGCAAAACGCACCAACGAGGTATATAATAAGGTGAAGGATGGCTTCCCCATCAAAGCACCTGAAAACGCACAGCCGATCTCGGGTGGTACCGGTTTCCTGATCGACGGCAAGGGTTATATTGTAACCAATGCGCACGTTGTGAAAGGTTCCAATTCTGTGATCATTCAAAATAACAAAGGGCAGCAGTTCAGGGCCACCATTGTTTATCAGAATGATACCACTGATATCGCTTTCCTGAAAATTGAAGACGCAGATTTCAAAAGCAATCCCGCTCTTCCATACAATATCCGCAAAACGGGTGCTGAGCTTGGTGAGGCTTTGTTTACGCTCGGATATCCACGCGAAGAGATCGTTTACAACGAAGGTTACATGAGTGCCAAAACCGGTTTCAATGGTGATACGCTCAGCTGCCAGATCGGTGTAGCAGCGAACCCTGGTAACTCAGGCGGACCGGTATTCAACAAAAACGGTGAAGTGATCGGTATAATCAACACCCGCCAGGCCCAGGCCGAAGGTGTGGTATTCGCCATCAACTCAAAAAATATTTACACTGCCCTTCAGCAGATCCGCAGGGAAAAGATGGCAGATACTTCGATCCAAACCCTGAAACTGCCTGCAGGCTCGGTTCTTAAGGGACTTGACCGCGTTCAGCAAATCAGGAAGATCGAGGATTGTGTGTTCATGGTGAAAAGCTACTAATTCAGTA
>JBEVNF010000307.1:0-3176 GCA_040508255.1 Flavitalea sp. | reverse complement strand
CGAAACAGTGGCGCTAGCTACGGAACTTGGTGTTACTTCCTCTATTACTTTCCAATCATTCCGTCTCGATGTACCCGATGTACTTGGTGCAGCAGATATTTTTGTGTTGCCGTCATTGTGGGAAGGTTTGCCGATAGGTTTGCTCGAAGCGATGGCTATGGGTAAAGCAATCATCGCTTCAAGCGTTGATGGCACCCCGGAAGTTATTCGTCACGATCAGAATGGATTGCTGGTAAAACCTGGTAGCTGGGAAGATCTTGGTGATGCCATTGTGCGATTATCTTCCGACAAAGATATGATCAGAACTTTCCAGGAACGTGCGTTAAAAACACTTTCAGAAGAGTTCAACGTGAACAATATGACCCTGCAGATAGAAGATCTTTATCAGAAGATCTGTAAGAACTGATACCCGGATAACCTTAAACCTATATCTGATCCCGTGTTGTGTGCGGGACGTCTAAACTTAACTTGTTATGTCTACTGCTACAGTACTTAACCAACCGGCAGAAATGCCAGCTCCTGTTGCAAAGAAGAAGGAGTTTATCAGTTACATCCACTATTTCCGTGGTGTGGCAATATGTTTTGTTGTGGCCCCTCACGTTCTGCTGGCATGGGAGGCTGATTCGCAACTCTACAAATTCTTCAGAGTTCTGTGGGAGAATGGTACAGTACTTTTCATATTTATCGCCGGCTATCTTTTCCAGCATCTTTCTCACAGGTTTGAATACAAGGACTATCTGAAAAAGAAAGTAGAAGGTGTTATCCTTCCATACTTCATTGTTTCTATTCCGATTATCATATTCCGGCTTTACGGGAACGAATATCCGAATTACATTACGGATAATCATCCCACATTCCTGGACTGGTCAATGGGTAAAAAACTTGCATATTTTATTTTTACCGGAGCTCATATGCAACAGTTGTGGTTTATCCCGATGATCGTGCTTTATTACCTGCTGGCCCCCGTGCTTTTGTGGATCGACCGGCATCCGAAATACTACTGGCTGATACTTCCACTCGTTGCTGTATCACTGGCTGTGTACCGTGAGCCATTTAATGAGATCTTCCGGATGTTTGCGCACTTCATGTCGGTATATATGTTTGGTATGTTTATGAGCAGGTATAAAAATGAATACCTTGAATTCGCGAAGAAATACTGGGTCGCAATCAGTATTCTTGCGGTAGTAACAGTTGCTGTTAATTTTTATTACTATCCTGCCTACAACAGTCCGTTGAACTACCTTCAGAAAATGAGCTTCTGCCTTTTCTTTATTTACTGGCTATGGAAGCTCGGAAATCATATTCCAAAAATCCTTGGGTCCATGGCGGAACTTAGTTTTGGAATCTACTTCATACATTATTATTTTATTCTCATACTTCGTAAGGTGGCTGAAAAAATCTGGGGTGCACCCGCTCCGGGTAACCTGTTCTATTGGCTGCTTTCTATATTCCTGTGTTTTGCTATGTGTTTCCTTGTGCTGAATACGATCAGGAAATTATTTCCGCGTCATAGTAAAAATCTTGTTGGCTGCTGAGTCTGGTCAGCCAGGAAGAAAACCTTTTCTATGAAAGCAGACAACAGGTACATATCATATCTTGATGGCTTCCGCGGATACGCGATATTCTTTGTTGTACTTGCACACCTGCATCTCAGCAACATGAATGTGGCTTTCCTTGGTGTAAACCTGTTCTTTTTTGTGAGTGGGTTTCTTATCACCAAGTTGCTGATCCATGAAGTCAACAAAAAGCAACGCATCGATCTGAAAGCGTTTTACATCAGGCGTTTGCTGAGGCTGTATCCTGCACTGATAGTGATGATCCTTCTTTCACTCACGATCATTCTCATCAATCATTATGAGATCATATGGAAGGATATAATGGCGGGGCTGTTTTATTTCACCAATTACTTCCTTGTTTATTCTGATTTTGTTCTGCCCGATCAGAATTATCTGCTTGTTTCAAGAATACTATGGTCATTATCGGTAGAGGAACATTTTTATCTCATATTTCCTTTATTGTTTGTAGCATTTTATCCTATGAAGGGTTACACTTTCGCTATGATCCTGGTTGCATTGATCGTGATGATCACGATCGGGCGAGTGATCACTTACATAGAAATTGCAGACAAAGCGAAGGTTTTTGAGATCAATTATTACACAACGCACAGCCGCGCCGATTCAATTTTGTTTGGCTGTTTGTCGGCAATTCTGATCTACAGGCACGATAGCAGGTGGTATTTGAAAATTTCCCGGTCTAAAATCTCAATTTTAATCGGGGTAATTCTGATCGTTCTTTCCCTCGTTATTACCGAAGATTTTTTCAAAAATACTTTCCGGTACACTGTGCAGTGTATTGGTTTTGCGCTTGTTATCCCTTCGTTTTCTTATCTGAAACCCGGATCAGTTATTTCCAGGTTTGTAGATAACCCGGTTGCAAACTTTGTGGGAAGGCTTAGTTATTCAATTTATCTTTTCCACTGGGTTGCGTTGAAAGCCGGAAATATTTATTTTGCACCCAAATCCATTGTTTGGTTAATATCCGTAGTTTTGTTTACCACGGTGCTTTCCATTACGTCTTATTATCTTGTTGAGATGCCATTTGTGAGCTTAAGGAAAAAATTTGGATCAAACGCTTGATGCGGATCATGTAAGTTCTAAATGATCAGTCAAAGTTTGCATCTTGATTAATTTAGGATTAAATTGCATCGGCTATTAGAAGTTTCGCTAATTTGATATACTTCAAGCCTCTGAATTCTACTGAATTACCACACTTTTACGCTCTGTTTTAGGCTAATGCCTATCTAATCTCCTGCTGGAAAACCCCTCTGATTCTAGATTCAATAACTATGTGCTTGTATTTCAATTTAAATTATTCCCTAAGCGTAATTTCATGAAGAATTTTGACTCTTTCATCGGCCGATTTCTGACTGCTGCTTTAATGACACTTCTGGTGTTCACTTCACAAGCGCAAACGGGGGTATTAAACCCTAACGACCCGATTGTCAAGTACAATCCGGCCGCCCCACCAGCAATGCCAGCAAATGGCGTGCTTGCAAAATGGGTTAAGACTGATCGCGTAGGTTTCAACACCGAATCGTTCAAGTCTTATTATTACAAAGGCGTGGCTTTCCGTCTTAAGTTTCCAAAAACTTATCAGCACGGTGTTGCTAACGGAAG
>JBEVNF010000301.1:0-4434 GCA_040508255.1 Flavitalea sp. | reverse complement strand
TTCTTGCTGCGGCCGGTGGTGTTGCCTTCGTGATAAAAGCTCTCGTGGATCTTCAAAAAAAATGGCGTATTGAAAAACACTCATGATGTACATGTTGTTCTTGATCAGATCAGGAACAATTTTCAACCAGCCCTGGTAGCCGATGAATCAGCCATTGCTGCGGAAATAGAGAACAATGATCATCATAAGACCGGCGTCATCCTTAAGATCCTATCCGTTGCAGGCGGGGTTCTGGCAAGTATTGCTTTCATCGGCTTTCTTGCGTTGGCAAATCTGTTTGAATCTGAGACAGCGATTGCAGTGCTTGGCTTTCTTAGTTTCGCAGCTTCCATATTCCTGATCTCTATCGTCGACAAACTGTTTGTAACCACAGTGATTGTTTCTTTCTATATCATGGGCTATGTTTTGATCGGCGCCGGTCTCGGTTTTCAGAATGTTGATACCGTGATTATCTGCATCTTATTTGTTGCACTTGCCCTGATCAGCCTTTTGCTTACACAGAACTGGATTTTTGCATTTATCTCTGTACTGGTTATAAATGGTAGTATTATTGGGATAATATTATCAGGGAACCATAACAATATCAATTTGTATGTTCCTTTCGCTGTGATTGTGTTCCTCCTTATCACGCTAAATGAAGCGATGATTGTTACCGCGCACAGGAAGCTTTCGAAATTGTATGAGCCGTTGCGTCTGGGAACTTTGATTTCCTTGCTTGCTGGTCTGGCGCTTACTGGTGTACGCGATCTGATCACGCTTGATTACCGCCTGGTTTCTATTACGGCGATAGTTTCAATCGCTGCAATGTTTTTCCTGGCATTTCGCCTTTTCAGGGTACTTGAAATAGAGAAGCCATCGACGAAGGCGCTTGTAATTTGCCTGGGAATTTTATTCCTGATACCAACTATTATGTCGCCCGCGATCCCGGGTTCTTTACTGATCATTCTCGTGTGCTTTTATGTTAACTATAAACCCGGCCTGATAATCGGTATCATTTCGCTGGTGTTTTTTATCAGCAGATATTATTACGATCTTAATCTTACGCTACTTTCAAAATCATTGATACTGATGCTGTCGGGTGTGATATTTCTTCTTTGTTATTTTGTAACTGTCAAAAAACTGGAGCGTCATGAAGAAGTATAGAACCATATTGATCTTACTGAATCTTGTTTTTTTGCTGGCTGCATTTAATCATTCAGTTTATAAAAAAGAGAAGCTTGTCAGCAACGGGCAACTGGTGTTTCTTGAGCTTGCTCCGGTTGATCCCAGGTCGTTAATGCAGGGTGATTACATGCGTCTGAGTTACGCCATCGCGCGCGAGCTCAACACAGACAGCATTCCGCAGAAGGGATTCTGTATTGTTACACTGAATGATTCCGCTATTGCTTCACGTGCGCGTCTTCAAACTGATTTAAGGCCGATTAGGTCCGGTGAATATGCGATCCGGTATACGTCGGGATCATGGTCGATTTATCTTGGAGCTGAATCATATTTCTTCCAGGAAGGGGAGGCAGACAAGTATTCAAATGCCAGATATGGCGGATTAAGATTGGATGGAAAAGGGGAGAGTGTGTTGGTAGGTTTGTATGATAAAAATCTGAAGAAGTTATAGGGGTTTCAGGCAGCCTTTGAATGACAAAACCCTTGCGTTGCAAGGGCTTTGTGTGGTCTGTACCGCGTAGGGGAATCGAACCCCTCATTCATCCGTGAAAGGGATGCGTCTTAACCGATTGACCAACGCGGCTAAAATTGGGAGTGCAAAGATAATATCCTGATGTTTTCCCTCCAAACTTTTTTGAATTAATTCAAAAAAAGTTTTCTGATCTCCAACATCAGTTTTTCTGAAAGAACTGAAACGTGTGGCTCTACACGGGTCAAATTTGTATGATGTCCACCACTAAAACCCCACAAAAAGGCTGAAAAACACCCGAAACAATGATAAATCCTTAATAGATTATTTATTTCATTATTGTAACTTCGCTGCGCATTATACCACTTTTTAAAATCAATAGAACATGAGCACAGTTAAAGTTGCCATTAACGGTTTCGGTAGGATAGGTCGCCTGGTGTATCGCCAGATTTACAAAATGGAAGGAATTGATGTAGTAGCAATCAATGATCTTACCAGCCCAAAAGTATTAGCACATCTTCTTAAGTACGACAGTGCACAGGGTCGTTTTGACGCTGAAGTAAAGTCTACTGAAAACTCTATAATAGTTAACGGCGATGAAGTAAAGATCTACGCCCAGAAGAATCCTGCAGAAATTGCATGGAAGTCTCACGATGTCGATGTTGTTCTTGAGTGTACCGGTTTCTTCACAGATAAGGACAAAGCTGCGGCTCACCTTACTGCAGGTGCAAAACGCGTAGTTATCTCAGCTCCGGCAACAGGAGATCTGAAAACGATCGTTTTCAATGTTAACCATAACATCCTTGATGGTACTGAAGAGATCATCAGCTGTGCAAGCTGTACTACAAACTGTCTCGCACCAATGGCACAGGTTCTTGAAGAAAAATTCGGAATCGTTAACGGTCTGATGACAACCGTACACGCTTACACCAACGATCAGAACACCCAGGATGCTCCACATCCAAAAGGTGATCTTCGCCGTGCAAGAGCTGCTGCTCAGAACATCGTTCCAAACAGTACAGGTGCTGCAAAAGCAATCGGTCTTGTTCTTCCTTCACTGAAAGGTAAACTTGATGGATCTGCTCAACGTGTACCAACACTTACAGGTTCACTTACTGAAGTAACTGTTGTACTTGGTAAAAGAGTTACAGTTGATGAAGTTAACGCAGCTATGAAGGCGGCAGCAAACGAAAGCTTCGGTTATACTGAAGATGAGATCGTGAGCAGCGACATCATCGGTATTTCTTACGGTTCATTGTTTGATGCAACTCAAACAAGAGTTCAGACTGCAGGTGATGTACAACTGGTAAGAACAGTTAGTTGGTACGATAACGAAATGAGCTATGTTAGCCAGCTTGTTCGTACTGTTAACTACTTCGCTAAACAAATCAGCAAGTAATTACATATAAGCAGGCAATGGTAAAGCATGATTTTTGCAATGCTGACCCGGAGCCGCTCAAATAACAGAAAATGCCGGAACCTTTCCGGCATTTTTGTTTTGGTTCCTTTAAATTTGAACTCTCTTAAAAATACTTTATGTCAAAATTCTCCGATTACGATTTTTCAGGCAAGAAGGCCCTGGTACGTGTCGACTTTAATGTTCCCCTCGATGATAAGTTTACGATCACCGATGATACACGTATGACTGCTGCAGTTCCAACAATCAAAAAGATCATTGAAAAAGGTGGCAGTGTTATCCTGATGAGTCACCTTGGTCGTCCGAAAGATGGTCCGACCGACAAATACTCTCTCAAACATCTTGTGAAACATCTTGAACAAATTCTTGGTGGAACCAAGGTGAACTTCGTTGATGATTGTATCGGTGAAAAAGCAGTTGCAGCTTCAAAGGCTCTTAAGCCGGGTGAAGTGTTGCTCCTCGAAAATCTTCGTTTTTATAAAGAAGAGGAAAAAGGAAAAGAAGAGTTTGCAAAACAACTCAGTGAGCTTGGTGATGTTTATGTAAATGATGCATTCGGTACAGCTCACCGTGCACACGCATCTACTGCTGTTATTGCTCAGTATTTTGACGCAGATAAAAAGATGTTCGGTCTCCTGATGGAAGCTGAAGTGGAAAGTGCTGAAAAAGTATTGACTCAATCTGAAAAGCCATTCACTGCCATTATCGGTGGTGCAAAGGTTTCAGATAAGATACTGATCATCGAAAATCTTCTTGAACGTGCAACCGATATCATCATTGGTGGTGGTATGGCTTATACATTCGTAAAAGCAAATGGTGGCGAAACAGGTAACTCACTTGTTGAGAACGATCGTATCGAAACAGCAAAAGAGCTTATTAAGAAAGCAGCAGACAAAGGTGTATGTATACACCTGCCATCAGATTCAGTGATCGCTGATAAGTTTGATGCAAACGCTGATACTTCAACTGCGCCAAGCAATGCTGTACCGGCAGGTTGGATGGGTCTTGACATCGGTCCGATGGCTGCTGAACAATTTGCAAACGTGATCAGCAAATCAAAAACATTACTCTGGAACGGTCCTATGGGAGTTTTTGAAATGGAAAAATTTCAGTCCGGTACAAAAGCAATCGCTACAGCGGTAGCAAAAGCAACAGAAAAAGGTGCTTTCTCACTTGTTGGTGGTGGTGATTCGGTGGCAGCAGTTAACCAGTTTGGTTTCGCTGATAAGGTATCATACATATCAACGGGGGGTGGTGCTTTGCTCGAATACTTTGAAGGCAAGGAACTTCCGGGTATCGCGGCAATCAGGAAATAACGCTTCAGATCTTATAACCACAGAGCGTGCCGTAAGGGCACGCTTTTTTGTTTGCAAGTGGCGCAGTTTTT
>JBEVNF010000300.1:0-5183 GCA_040508255.1 Flavitalea sp. | reverse complement strand
CTTCAAGAAAGGCAGCGGCACAGGCAATTGAACTGAAGAGTTAAGATCATCTATATTATTTCAACGAAAATGGATCACTGATAAGGTGATCCATTTTCGTTGAAAGCTATGTTTAAAGATTCTTAGTAGTCTCCAAGTGTTTCCGGCAATTGAGCAAGTGCCTTGGCAAGCTGCTCATCATTTGGTGCGATACCGTGCCACTCGTGGCTGCCTTGCATGAAATCTACACCCGCACCCATTTCTGTTTTCATGGCGATCATGATTGGTTTGCCTTTTCCGACAAAGCTTTTTGCTTTTTCGAGCGCTGCAACAACCGAATCCATATCGTTTCCTTTATCAAGATGTACCACTTCCCAGCCGAATGCTGCGAATTTTGCAGGAAGATCTCCCATATCCATCACTTTTTTAGTGGGACCGTCGATCTGCTGACCATTCCAGTCAACTGTAGATATCAGGTTGTCAACCTTGTGCGCACCCGCGAACATGATCGCTTCCCAGTTCTGGCCTTCGTTCAGTTCACCATCACCATGTAATGAATAAACTACATGAGAGTCGTTGTTCAGTTTTTTAGCAAGAGCAGCACCAATTGCTACACTCATGCCCTGACCCAGTGAACCGCTGGCCACGCGAACGCCCGGAAGGTGCTCGTGAGTTGTTGGGTGACCCTGAAGACGGGAATTCAATTTTCTGAAGGTTGCCATCTCTTTGATGTCAAAATATCCTGAGCGGGAAAGAACACTATAAAAAACGGGGGAAATATGTCCGTTAGAAAGAAAAAACACATCCTCATTGGCTGCATCCATGTTAAATTTAGGATCATGTTGCATCACTTTGAAATACAGGGCCGTTAAGAAGTCGGTACAACCGAGTGATCCACCCGGGTGGCCGCTGGCGGCGCCGTGAACCATTCTTACGATATCTCTGCGGACCTGGCTGGCAATATCTTTTAATTCAGGCATAAAATTTAAATTATATGGTGGCAAAACTACATGAATTATCCCTCCCGGCAGTCACCCGGAACAAACTTTTTAGCTTTCCATAATGATTGATTACCATATCATAACAAACCAAATCCCGAAAAGGCGGATTTTCGGGAAACATATATTAATTTGCACCCCGGTGAATTCGGGGACCCAGGGGGGCGGGATAATTCTGAGGTGCGCATTTTACCAAAAAACAAAAACAGCCTGATGTTTGATGTTTTACTGACTATAGCTATTGCTTTCACAATAACGTTTCTTTCCATCCCGGCAATCATTACTGTTTCTGAGAGGAAAAAGCTGTTCGATATACCCGATGAAAGAAAAATACACCATGCTCCGATCCCTTCACTGGGCGGGCTCGGCATCTTTGCAGGCTTAATCCTGTCCTGTCTTATCACACTCAGATTCCAGGTGGCTGCGGAGTTCCAGTATTTTTTCGCTGCGGCATTTGTGATCTTTTTTTTAGGTATCAAGGATGATATTCTGATCATCTCTCCAATAAAGAAATTTATCGGCCAGGTTCTGGCAACTTTTCTTATTATATACAAAGGCGGTGTTCAGATCCGGAGTATGCACGGTTTCCTTGGTATTTATGAACTGCCTGAAATGTTCAGTCTTCTGCTTACCTATTTTACAATAATCGTTATCATTAATAGTTTCAACCTGATTGATGGTATTGATGGACTTGCGGGGTCACTCGGACTAATGGCCACAACGATCTTTGGGTTTTATTTTCTGAAACAGGAAATGTACTCCTATTCAATTCTTTCTTTTGCAACAGCGGGAGCAGTAAGTGCATTCCTGATCTTTAATTTTCAGCCTGCAAAGATCTTTATGGGAGATACAGGCTCTATGCTGATAGGATTGATCAATGCTATTCTCGTTGTAAAGTTTATAAATGTTGCTGATGGTCCTGAAGCCAGCATTCCTGTTGTGGCAGCGCCTGCTATCGGGTTTGCAGTACTTATGATCCCATTGCTTGACACATTGCGCGTCTTTGCCATTCGGATATTTAACAGACGGTCACCATTCAGTCCTGACCGCAACCACGTACATCACCTGCTTCTTGATAAAGGACTTTCACACCGCTTCATTACACTTTCACTTGTTTCAGCGAACTTCGCCGTGATCGTTGCCGTTTATTTCGGTCGCAATCTTGGTTGTACCTGGCTCATTTTGTACACAATGTTGCTTTTCTTTGCAGGAATTGCAGGATTGTACTTCACCAGGTCAAGAAGACCAAGGTTGTTTGTGGCAAAATCATTGAATGAATCATTGCCAGATCAGCCAGGCACTAAAATAGTACCGTTGACCAAGGATACTATCCTCGAACAAAAAAACTAAGAACAAAATACAGACTATGTCAGAAGAGCTTAACATGATCACGGAAGACGCGCATGAGTCGATGGAAAAAGCTATTAATCACCTTGAGTCAGAACTTATTAAAGTAAGAGCAGGTAAGGCAAACCCAAACCTCGTTGAAGGATTGGTTGTAGATTATTATGGATCACCTACACCTGTTAACCAGGTCGGTAACGTATCTGTTGCAGATGCCAGAACACTTACAATTCAGCCCTGGGAAAAAAATATGTTACAACCAATTGAGCGTGCAATCATCAATGCAAATCTTGGCGTAACCCCACAGAATGATGGTATGATAATTCGTCTTTTCATGCCGCCTCTTACAGAAGAGCGCAGAAAAGAACTTGTGAAACGTGCCAATGGCGAAGGCGAAAACTCAAAAGTAGCTATCCGTAATATTCGCCGTGATGCAATGGAAGGAGTAAAAAAACTTCAAAAGAACGGCCTTAGCGAAGATATCTGTAAGGATGCTGAAAAGGAAATCCAGGAACTTACAGATCGTTACATCGCGACTGTTGACAAGCATTTTGCTGCCAAGGAAAAAGAGATCATGACTGTCTGATCAGTTCCTGTTATCAAAGTCAACATTCTTCATCTTTCAATATTTCCCGTATGGCAAAAAACAGGCTCACAGAGATCAGTACGCGCGCTCCTAAAGAATTTGAGAAAGAATCAACAAAGGAGAAGACAGCGGGTATTCTGAAAGAGCTGAATGAGCTGCAGAATCTGCTATACGCTGAATCGAAGCATGCCATACTTGTGATTTTGCAGGGAATGGATGCAAGCGGAAAAGATGGTGTGATAAGAAATGTATTTGGAACACTCAATCCTCAGGGCGTACTTGTACATTCTTTCAAAGTGCCGACAGAAGAAGAATTATCACATGATTTTTTATGGCGCATTCATAAGGCAGTACCTGCCAGAGGTGCAATACAGATATTCAACAGGTCACATTATGAAGACATACTTGTAACACGTGTTCACAAAATGATTGATGACGAAACTGCTAAAAAACGCATGAAAGCCATCAATCATTTTGAACGTTTACTTACAGAGCACGGAAATACCATGATACTCAAGTTCTATCTTCATGTATCGCAGGAAGAACAAAAGGAGAGGCTCGATGAGCGTGTAACGAATCCTGCGAAACAATGGAAATATAATGAGGGCGATTATCGTGAAGCAAAGCTTCGTGATGAATACCTGAAGATGTATGAAGATTGTTTTGAGAACTGCAGTGATATTGTACCGTGGACAATTGTACCTGCTGATCAGAACTGGTATAAAGAACACGTGATTGCATCTGCTCTTCTTGATGCGATGAAGAAACTTGATATGAAATATCCCACCCTAAAAACAACTAAATAACCCTATCTTTACGGCGTTATAGAAATTGATCTCCATTATCCTCCTCACGTGTAATGAGAATTGCGATTGGCAGGTGTGAATGATCTTACACACACTAACGATAACATGTAGCCGAATTCAATCCATGTATTGCGACCATCTTACCAAATTTGCTTTGCATGTTATTTGATTGTTGAAGTTTCACAAATCTGATCGATAACTAATAAAACCAACCTGTATGGGATTTCTCGCTGAATTTAAAAAGTTTGCATTTAAAGGTAATGTTGTTGACCTCGCTGTCGGTGTGATCATCGGTGCTGCATTTGGCAAGATCGTTACTTCTCTGATTGAAGATGTTATAACACCATTGTTATTAAAACCAATACTGGAACGCGCAAATCTTACCGATCTTGATCAGCTTACTATTTTTGGAACCGTTAAGTATGGTAATTTCCTTTCGGCTGTGATTTATTTTATCATTGTTGCTCTGGTACTTTTCATGATTATCAAGGGAATGAACAAACTAAAAGCAAAAGAAGAAGCTGCCCCCCCTGCAGGACCTTCATCAACTGATAAGCTGTTGATCGAAATTCGTGACGAACTGAGAAAGAAATAGATCAATTGAACCTTCCGGCACTTTAAACGGAAAGGTTCTCCTCACATAATGATCCCGGTTCACTTCAGTGTTGAACCGGGATTTCTTCCCCAAGCCCACTCCCGTAAGAATGATTGCCTGCGATACGAAATAATGTCTGCTGAATCGTCAGACTATTTTATGTGTTTACCAATAACTATTAATATTATGAAACAGGTTGTTTTATCCATTATGCTATGTGGGTCGGTTATGTTTACGCTGGCTCAGGACAAGAACATTAAAACATTACAGGAAACAGCAAATAAGAAAGCTTTCAGTGATGATACTACCCATAAGAACGGATGGCGGAAAGGTGGTGTGGTTTCTGTGAACGTGGGTCAGGGTTCTGCCCGGAACTGGGCAGCGGGTGCTGAAAAGTTTTCACTTTCAGTGGCAGGATATCTTAGTCTTTATGCTAATTACCGCGCAAATAAATTCAAATGGGATAACACACTTGATCTTGGATACGCGCTTGTAAATACTACAAGTACAGGTGTTCGGAAGACCGATGACAAAATAGATCTTTATAGTAAGGCGGGACGCGAAATCAATAAAAATTTCAGTTTTGCCGGAGTAGTAAACTTCAGAACACAATTTGCAGATGGTTTTGATTATAAATATCTGGGCAAGGATTATAAAAAATCTACCTCGACTTTTATGGCACCTGCCTACCTGATCGTTGCACCAGGTATCGACTATCATCCTGTGCAGTACTTCAATATTTTTGTATCGCCGGTATCTGCACGTTTTGTGATTGCCACAAACAAACCGGGAAATTATTTCTTTCCAAATGGTGTGATACCTGCTGCTGATGGTGGTGGATTTGAATTGCCGTTAGCTGCAGGCTATGGCGTTGA
>JBEVNF010000294.1:0-10847 GCA_040508255.1 Flavitalea sp. | reverse complement strand
AGGCATCTGGTTTTTGTTTAAAGATCAATCTCATCAGTAACTGACACTTACATAATTTCAGGTATTTTTTACAAAATCCTGACCGGGTTTATGAAACATCATGAAATACTCCCCTTTCTGGATCGCGAACTGAGCATATTTCTCAAGCTGCGCCGGTGAAAGTATGCCACTCCTGAATCCACTGCCAAGCACCCGGGAAACAAAATCATCAAAGGCATAGATCCTCACATGATCTTTTTGCCCATATAACCGCTCCTGTAATGCACCATCGTTGATATCTGGTTGCTCCAGTGTTGATGGTATTGTCACTGAAAAAGGCACCTGCAGAATTGCAACACCACCTGGTTTTAAAACCCTGAACATTTCAGAAATTGCCTTCCTGTCATCTGGTATATGTTCAAGGATATGATTTGCGATCACCAGGTCAAAAGCCGCAGATGAAAATTCAAGTGAAGTAGCATCGCCATATTTTACCGACCGGTCTACTGATCTGTAAAAACCAGGCGATATATCAACCGTTGTAACCTTCGAGTATTTAGCCAGGAAACGATAAATATTTTCTTCAGGTGAAAAATGAAGGATTGATTTACCCGCAAAATCGATTGTGTCTTTAATCACAGCCAGAACAAGCCTCTCCCTGTTCTTGCTTAAACAATCCGGGCAAAATACATTCTCGCCATATCCGGCAATCACATGATTGTTATTGATAGCTGGTGCTATCGCGTTTAAAGGCAATTCAGGTTTAAAAACACTATACCGTGCGCCGCAAAAATTGCAGGTAAAACCCGAACCCCTGTATTTCGCATAATGAATCCTGTTAGACCGGATCTCAAGCTTATTTAGCAAACGCCTGTAAGCAGATTGCAGTGGATGATAAATTCCAACCGCACGTAATGTATTTTTAAGACCTTCCTTCATCTTGTAACAAGATGCGAATTTAGGTCATTAAAGTATTCCTCCTGTCTTCTCCCATTGTTCCAGCTGATGAAGGATCTGGTAGGATGATAAGATATCTGATGCAAACGATGCTTGTCTTTCACTAAGTTCTGCGCTTTTACCCTGTAAAAGCAGCCAGGCATTTGTCGCAAGCTGTTCATCGTTCATGATGTCATCACCACTTCTTTTGTAATATATCATTTGTTGCATGAGATCTTTCTTTAAAGCATCGCTGATTGATTTCGCCAGGGCTTTATCACCAGCGAGATAAGCAGCACGGAGATATTCAGATGCAATAGCATCATGGTGATTGCCACGTCCGGAGGTCATACCATGTGGCATATTCTGCGTACTTACATTCTTTTCAAAATGTTGCAACACTTGCCGCGCTTTTTCCTTTTCGCCGGCATTTGAAAGACTGATGGCGATCTGCGCATGTGCCAGCTTGATAATATTCATACGACGCCTGTTATCCTCATCCAGATACACTCCCCTCTTGTTCGTGTTTCCGTATTCAAAATGTTTCATAACAAGATTATAGGAACGCTCGTTATCTACTTCGGAATTTTCAACAGGAACAAGGCGATAGATCAGACCTTCCTGGCGCAGGTATTTTGAAATGCCAAGATTGTCAGGACCACCTGCTGATGTGAAACAAACCGGTCTTTGCCAGCTACTTGTCGCCATCACCGCAAGCACTGTCAGATCGTTGCGTAATAAATAATTTTGTTTGGCTATGTCGATCTTCAATTCGCTCACTACGCTGTCTGACTGTTTGACAAGACCAGATTTTTTTACCGCCTCAATATCAACCGGCAAACTGAATTTGCGCATAGGCAGTAAATTATATGTTTCCCCATCTTCACCAGGCGTTGTAAATCGTGGATCATCGCTGCCCGCGATATTTTTCAAAGAGCTGTGAAGATCATAGTATTTGTTTTCATCAAATCCCGGAAGCTTTGAAAAGAATATAACCTCACGACGACTGCCCTTCGTCTGATCGCTGTTGAGCACCACATCAAATGCCGCACTCGAATTTCTCTTCTGACGAAGCTGATCCATAAACCAATCAGTGCCGGCGAGCGTATGCACGATCACCCTTACATCAGGTCTGATACCTTCAATCTCCTGTGCGTACCACAAAGGATAGGTATCATTGTCTTCAAACGTAAACAGTATGGCATTGGGTGGACAACTTTCCAGATAACTCTTTGCCATATCCCTTGCAAGGGTTTTCTGCGAACGATCATGATCATCCCATTCCTGCTGCGCCATCAATAGCGGAACACCAAGACAAAATGCCGCTGCCAGGGTTGTTGCATAACGTGGCTGAACAAGTTTTGACAACTGCGATGAAACAGCCAATGCACCAAGTCCTATCCACGCAGCGAATGCGTAAAAAGATCCGACAAAGGCATAGTCTCTTTCGCGCGGCTGCTGACCGGATTGATTCAGATAAACCACAATAGCAAGACCGGTAAAAAAGAAAAGCAAACCATTCACTATAAAGTTTCTCCTGTTACGCTTGTATTGAAAGATCATCCCTGCGATACCAAGAGCGAGCGGCAGCATGAACAGCCTGTTGTAAGCTTTGTTTTCTTTATGGATTGAATCAGGAAGAGTTGACTGATCACCATAAAGTACATTGTCAACGAACGGAACGCCACTGATCCAGTTACTGTCACGCACATTACCAAAGCCCTGCACATCATTTTGTTTACCTGCAAAGTTCCACATGAAGTAACGCATGTACATCCAGCCAGCCTGGTAGTTGGCAAAAAACTTTACATTATGTGCGAGTGTTGGATTATCTCCATCACCCAATCCTGAAAAGTTCTGATAGATTCCAACCTGGTTACGATCTGTGTTTGCATCCCACATCCGCGGAAACAAGTGAGATGAAGGAGCACCACCCCAGTTCTGTATTGACACTTTTCCTGCCGCTTCATATTTGTCTTTACCCTTCACCATTTTATCACCACCTGAAACCACGGGTGCATGATCAGTGAAATCGGGACCATAGGCTATCGGCCAGTCGCCATAGTCCTGCCGGCCAAGATAACCAGCAAGACTTTGCGGACTATCAACATTGAACATATCAACGGCAGTGTCTGCATTCGATCTTAACAGCGTTGTGATATAAGTTGAATAACCAAGCAACATAAACATTACTCCCCAGGCAGCAAGACGCAGGAAGTATTTATTCTTTCTATTGGCATATCTTAGAGTGAACACAATTGCTGCGGCTATCAATATAAAGAATACTGCAAAACCGCTGAAAAAAGGCAGGCCTAATTCATTTACAAAAAACAGATCAAAGGCACCTGCACCTTTGATTGTATATTGGATAACAAAAATCTGTACAAGCCCTGTGATCAAACAGCCTGTAATGAATGCAATGATGCTTCCCCTGATGGTTGGTTTGTATTTTCTGAAATAATAGATCATAACAATTCCAGGAATTGTCAACAGGTTTAAAAGATGCACACCAATTGAAAGACCCATCAGGAAAAAAATAAGTATCAGCCATCTGTCGGCTCCCGGTTGATCAGCTCTTCTCTCCCACTTCAATGCAGCCCAGAAAACGATCGCAGTGAAAAAAGATGAAAGTGCATAAACTTCTCCCTCAACGGCACTGAACCAGAATGAATCTGAAAAAGTATAGGCAAGTGCACCGGTTACACCAGCACTCATTACTGAGATCATTTGATTCGTTGAAAGCTTATCATCAGCCGGATGCACAAGCTTCTTCGCAAAAAATGTTATTGTCCAGAATAAGAATAGAATTGTAAAACCACTTGCAACTGCACTTAATGAATTCACAGCCAAGGCCGCATTTGAAGGATCATCGCCAAACAGGATAATAAAGAATCGGCCCAGCAGGATAAAAAGTGGTGCACCGGGTGGATGCGGAATCTGAAGTTTGTTTGCTGCGGAAATAAACTCACCCGTATCCCAGAAACTGGTGGTTGGTTCCATCGTTAAAAAATAAACCGTGCACGCTATCGCGCACACGGTCCATCCAATGAGATTATTCACCCGGTTGTAAGTCATGTTCGGATTTTTTTGATTGAAATTGAAAGAGAAGTAGTTCTTTAAATTTCGTGCATCTGCGTCATCACGCAAAATCCAAACCTTCGTGAATGGGTTATCACGATAAGACTATCGAAAAAAGAAATGTTAATTTAAAAACGTGTTTTGTCGAGACTGGCGTCGTCCGCAACAAGTGTATTTGTCCAACGGTCGTGCCATGGATTACTTGGAGTTCCGAATGCGCTGAAAGCACAAAAAGGAACAGCGCGGCTGAAACCTCTCAAAAAAGCCGTTTTTATATCGATAGGTGTTCCGTCGTAATTGACCGCCCTTGTTTTGGTGATCATTTTTCCGAGAGACTTTCCCTTGAAGATTGATTCGACAGTTCCCATGTATAAACCATAAAGAACGAGTGAAAGGAGCCGATCGAGCAAATTAGCTCCCGGACTTTCTGTATCCAATCCTTCCAATGTGTCGGGAGAGAAGATGGCCAGCGTAAAACTGACGCCAAAAATTATGGCATAAAATACCACGAAATCAACAAGATAGTTCACGAATCGCTTGTTGGTATCCGCATGGGTTGGAGTGTATTCCGGGGTGAGAATATCCTCTGTTGGGGTTGAATAAGCTGTTTGCATTTGGGGTTCGGATTGAATAGGTTTAATGATAAATAGGTCAGGAGAACCAATAACGGGTAAGTAATTTCAGTTATTGCTGATCAGCGAAAGCCTGTGAGTTATTGACTTTCCCGATTCTTTTTATTTCTTTTGTTCCCGGATTACGGAGTTTTACATCGTAATCCAATCCAAAACCCAAAAATCTGATCCTGTGAAACCATTAGAGTACGTGTACTTCAACATCTACAACCATTGTTATCAGCGTGATATCCGTTCAGGCGAGTACTTTGCAAGATTCCAGGCTATGTACCTTTTTTCACTTTCAGTTGCCGGCTGGGTTCTTTTCATGCAGGCAGTTTACCTAAGATTTATCAAACATTCATGGTTCGCATCAAAGCCAGGCGCGATGATCTTTGCGACCACGATCTACCTTCTTACAGCATTTGTATTCCATCGCATATTTATTGTAAATCAACACGATCAGAGGATCTACGACAAGTTTTACAGCTCGTACGACCGTAACCCTAACAAGAAGAGGGACCTGGTTCTTTCTTTCTTCCTGATCAGCATTCCTTACATCCTTTTGTTGGGTATGGCGATATTTTTTCCTAAGGGTCAATAGTTACCGAACGGGATCTTCTGAATCCCATCCACACTAAGATCAGCGCAATCACTGCCCAGGCAATCATTTGCCAGGTAACCAGTTCCCATCCACCAATCCGCCAGCATTGAACGCCGGCAAAGGTTCCGATGGCGCCTCCAAGAAAATAGGTGGTCATGTAGACGGTATTGATCCGGCTGTTGGCTGATTGATCAAGCCCGTAAATCGTCGCAATATTGGTCACCTGGACAGCCTGAACACCGATATCGATGAACAAAACAGCTATCAAATAAGATCCGATCCAGCCTGGCAGGAATTTAATGAACAGGATGCCGGTCAGGATCAGGATCACCATCACCAGCTGCGCCCTTGCTGCGTTCCCGTTGTCTGCAAGTTTTCCAAAAACCGGCGCAAGCAATGCCCCTCCTACCGCGAGTATTCCAAACAAACCAATTTTTTCAGGACCATAGTTGAATGGCTCGCCACTTAACTGAAATGTAAGCGTGGTCCAGAAGGAACTGAAAATACCAAAGATCACTGCACCAAGAAGCGTCGTTCTTCTTAGAACTGCAAAGCGTTTAAGTTGTACCAGGGTCGATTGCAGAAGTTGCACATAAGTGCCCGTGAACGCAGGTTTGACGTCAGGGAGTGAGAAATAGATTAGTCCCGCAGCAATCACTACAAACACTGCAGAGATTGCATACACATAATGCCATCCAAGTATGCCTGAGATAAATCCACTGAAAACCCTCGCTACCAGTATCCCGACAAGGATCCCGGTGAAAACCATCGCTACCTTTTTACCCTTGTTGGTTACGCTGAGACTTGCGGCCATCGGTAGAATAACCTGTGCTGAAACCGCAAACAAACCTATCAGTAAACTCGAAGCATATAAGGCATAAAGGTTTGATATCAGCGACATCCCCAGTAATGCGACCACTAGAAAACCCTGCAGGATAAGGATCAACTTCTTGCGGTTGATCTTATCACCCATTGGTGTCAGGAAGAAAAGACCCAGTCCATATCCTGCCTGTGCCAGCACTGCGATCACTCCTACCTTCGCTTCTGTTACATTGAATGATGATGCTATCTCCTTTAGTATCGGTTGATTGTAGTAGATATTCGCCACACAGATGCCTGCCGCAACGGCCATAATCGCGATCTGCGAACTACTCAGTTCCTTTTGATCCATTCTGCAAATTTAACCAGATCAAAATCACGTGGTCAAGCTTAATATTATCCTATGGCTATTAAAATACTTTAATAACGGCTACAGGGGAATGATTTTTTATGCTGAAAGTTTTTCATCATATAAACCACCATCATGAGCGGATCTAATACAGCACCCGGCGCCCCGGGCAAAAAAGCCAAATGGAACACAGGTCATAAATCGGGCATCGGCAAGGCACTTGATCATGGCTCTGATGTATCGTTTACGATCAGCCAGGGTTACATCAATGAAGTTTATTTTCCGCGTGAGGATATGGCTGCTATCAAAGAAATAAGAATGATAGTAACTGACGGTGTTGAATATTTATCTGATGAACAGAATAATACAGACAGTGCAACACGCATGTTTGAACCCGGCGTTCCGGCATACATCATTGAAAACACGTGCCACAACGGCAAGTATATATTAACGAAGGAAGTTTTGACAGATCCTTTTCGTGATGTGTTGTTACAACGTGTAAAATTTGATCCCATAAATGGCGAACAGGATCAGCTTTTTCTTTTCACTTCACTCATTCCTGCACTTGGTAATCATAGTAGCAAACAATCTGCTTATTTCAGATCATATAATGGTACTGATATGATATTCGCAGAAAGTGAAGGGCTCGTTCTCGCATATGCATGCTCGGTACCCTTCCTGAAAAGATCTGTAGGGTATCTGGGCACCTCTGATATTATTACCGATCTGAGAGCTCACAAACATATGACCTGGGAGTACGACAATGCACCGGATGGAAGTATTGCCCTTGGTGCTCAGATCGACCTTTCAGGCACTAACTCCTTTACTATGGCTGTGGCCTTCGGCCGCTCCGTGCAGGAAGCAGGCAATCTCGCAGAAGCTTCCCTGCTTGCAGGGTTTGATTATGCACATGACCGTTATACCTCGGCCTGGCGCAATTGGCAGGAAAGTCTGTGGCATGAGAAGGATGAACGAAAAGAAACTTCCGACCTTCTGCGTACAAGTGCGGCCGTTTTAAAGATCAGCGAAGCGAGAAACTTTCCCGGCGGAATGCTTGCCAGTTTGTCTATACCATGGGGCGATGTAAAAGAAGATAAAGAACCCGGTGGTTATCATCTGGTCTGGCCACGTGATCTGGTTTTTACCAGCAGCGGATTTTCTGCCTTAAAGGATTATGAAACTGTGCACAAGGTGATCAACTACCTTATGACCACGCAGAAGCCCGATGGAAGCTGGCATCAGAACATGTGGATCGATGGCGCACCGTACTGGGAAAGCATCCAGATCGACCAGATTTCTATGCCTGTCATGCTGGCAAGCTGGTGTTTCTCGAAAAAGATCATTAATGAAACGCAGATGAACCGCTACTGGCCGAGAATACTCAAGGCCCTTAGTTTTATGGCTGTTCATGGACCGGAAAGTGAGCAGGACAGATGGGAAGAAGAATCAGGCATCAGTGTTTTTACATTAGCCACTCAGATCAGTGCCTTTGTAGCGGGAGCAAGTCTGGCTGAAGCTTATGATCAGCAAGAGATCGCAAAGTATTGTTATGAAACTGCAGATTACCTGAACAGCAAGATCGATGAATGGACATACATCCGCAACAGCGGGCTTTGTGACGAGTTTGATGTTGATGGTTATTATATAAGGTTCAACCCACGCAATGAACTGATCAATGAAACCCAGTTTGAAGAAATAGATATCAGGCGTCCGGAAGATCGCACAAAAGATCTGAAGGTTTTTGAATGTGTATCTGTAGATGCACTGGCGCTGGTGCGTTTCGGGCTTCGCGCTGCCGACGATCCACGCATACTAAATACACTGAAGATCATTGATGCCACACTTAAAAAAGAAACACCACAGGGCACTTCATGGTACCGGTATACCGGTGATGCCTATGGTGAGAAGGCTAACGGTGATGCATACACTAATATCGAAAAAGGAATTGGTCGCCTGTGGCCGCTGCTCAATGGAGAAAGAGGTCATTATGAAATTGCAGCCGGCAACATGGAAGCAGCGAATGAACAATTGAAAATGATGGAGTCTTTTGCAGTAAATGGCTTGTTACCTGAACAGGTTTGGGATACAGATGCGATCCCCGAAAAGAATCTTTATCCCGGTTTGCCTACAGGTGGCGCGATGCCACTTACCTGGGCGCACGCTGAATATATTAAGCTGGCAACATCAATTGCTGAAGGGCGTATTTATGATCTTCCCAAACCAATCTTTGATAGATACGTAGTGAATAAAACGCAGTCTAACCTTCGCATCTGGAGATTCAACCGCCAGGCAAAATTTGCTGAGGCTGGCAAAACGCTACGTGTTGAGTTACTCGCACCGGCGATCGTTAAATGGTCGGATGACAACTGGGAAACCTCAAAGGAAACAGCCACAATTGATAGCGAACTTGGCTTGCACATTGCCGATCTGCCCATAGTGACTGAATCCTGTTCATCGATTCAATTCACTTTTTGCTGGAAAGAAACCAATAAATGGGAAGAAAAGAATTTTACCGTGAACGTAATATCAACTGATCACTATCATGAAGTAATACGAAAGGCTGTATAAGTTATTGTTTCTGGTATACACGTACATAGTCAACTTCAAACCTGTTTGGGAATCTGGTGTTCTCCAGACTGCCACCATTGATGCCACCAAGCGCAAGGTTCAGCAGCATATAGTGTTTTTGTTTGAATGGATTTTTCGCTGATGCGTCCCTGTTATGAAGTTTATCCATAGCAACCGTATTCAGTAAAACATCATCTACATAAAGACTGATCGCATTCTCATCCCAATCCATACGCCATACATGAAATTTTTCGGCCCATGATTTTCCGCCCATCGAATCAACCGGTCTTTCTGTTGCATACCAGGCTGCCTTGCCGTTTGAATCGAGAAACGCAATATTTGCAAGCAGTTTGCCACGATAAAACTCCATAATATCGATCTCGCCATTTGCCGGCCAGTTTTCCGAAACACCAAGTGTCCACCATGCCGGCCACAGTCCGCTACTGATATCGATCTTTCCTCTCATTTCAAACCGACCATATAACCAGGTGGCAGATTTCGCGGTGTTGAGGCTTGAAGATGAAAAGTAAATTTCTTTTCTTTTGCTACGCCAGTCTTTTGCGTCTGGTTTATAATATGGGTTTGGCCTTGTTTCTTTTCTGCCTTCGATGATCAGGTTGCCGTTCTCGCACCAGGCATTTGCTTCCTGGTACCATTGATGCTCTTCGTTACGAACGAGTCCTTTTTCGAATTGCCATTTTGAAGGGTCAGGCTGACCTGGGGTGTTGAATTCTTCTGACCAGACTAGTTTGTAGATGGTGGTATCGACGGTTGCTGCTGATAAAATAAATGTTTCGCCTGGAAAAGAGAAACTACATAAAGTTAAACACAAAGACGTTATTGCAATCATGAATGCGGTTGACTTAGAACTCATACAATTGGATTGGGAATTTGAAACAAGTTATGGTATTAAAAACGATCTATCTCGAACTCAGGTACAACGCGCAAAAACACTTTCTATGATCATAAACGGGCATCAGGGATTGAGTGCAGAAATGGCACTTACAAATTCGGTTGACAAAGCTTCAACTGATTCGAATAAAAGAAAAGCTTGGATCTGCCCGCTGACGCCCAAATGTCCGTATTCGCAACATCCGGTTGTACCGAAAGCGTACATGCAGGCTAAAAACCGATCATAAACAACTTATCGTCAATATTTTAAGAAGTGGCATAATCTATGGGACACTCAGACAATCACCCATTGGCCATACATATGCTTCAAAATTATATCCGCGTAGCCTGGAGAAATCTCACCAGGAACAAGACCTTTTCACTGATCAACATATTCGGTCTTGCTATCGGCCTTGCCGTATGTATGCTGATCACACTGTTCGTGATGGATGAACTCAGTTACGATCAACACAACGAGCATGCCGCTGAAATCTATCGGGTGAACACTGAAATCCATGTGAACAACAGCGACTTTAATGATCGCAGCTCCCCTGCGCAGTTATCATCGGTGCTTGTTAAAGACTTTCCGCTTGTGGAAAGAACGGTACGTGTTACCGGCTCCGGGAATATGCTGATCAAAGCAGGAGATCAAACCTTTACTGAGACCAATGCATACCGTGCTGACTCATCGCTGTTCGATGTTTTCACACTTCCCATGATTGCTGGTGATCCGAAAAAATCACTGTCACAACCAAATACGATAGTGGTTTCAGAAACGATTGCTAAAAAATATTTTGGATCCACCGATGTTATTGGAAAAACAATACTTGCTGATAATGTGCATTCCTGTAAAATCACCGGTGTTATCAAAGATCCGGTTCCGCAGTCACATATCAAATTTCATGTTATCAGTTCACTCGCCGGAGATGAAGATGCCAAATCAGATTTCTGGCTAAACAATAACTACACCACTTATATCCTTGTAAAGCCCGGAACCACACATGAAATGGTA
>JBEVNF010000291.1:0-3393 GCA_040508255.1 Flavitalea sp. | reverse complement strand
CAAAGTATGGCAACAGCCGATCTGTTTTTGAAATTTTGTGATGCAGATCAACAGTGATCATTAATTCAAAACTCTTTTCGGTTGTAAGTCTTCCCTTACATTCCGGTTCAAATGCCGTCACATAATTTCTTGGTTAGCTTCGTTAATAAACAAGGCTACATCTTCCCATGTCCGCGAATTATCACAATTCAAGATATGGATAATGATAAAAGAAAAGGTAAGGTGTTAGCCTTAGCCTGTTGAACCGGATCCGGAATTATTTTCCCCGTCCGGTTTTCTCCTGAAGTTCCTCAATTTTTTCTGAAGCCTCTGCTTTTGTGAGATCTGTGTCTACGTCTTCTTTCGCTTCTGAAGCAAGAGTTTCAATGTAAGATTTTTGAGCTCCCGTTAAAGGTTCGTCACCGGTTTTCCAGTTTTTCGGATCTTTAATGGTATTATCTGCTTGTTGGGGATTTACATTTTTCATAACTAATATCTTTAGCAATATTAACTACAAAATTTAGGCCATCGAAATTCCACAGTTACACTAATCAAGCACCGCTGCTGAGGACTATGTGCTTCTGATAGTATCGATAGCTTTTACCCATTCATCGCGTTCACAACGTGCACAGCTTTGGGCATTCACATCTGCGGATAAGTCCTCCACGTTGCCGCAAAACGAGCAGGCCATTAATCCGGACCGCTCCACAATTCTGCTTTTTTTTGAATAGGCCTTTGGAAGGATCGGGAGCCCAGGCTTAACTTCATGATCAGCGTAGTAGTAGAAACTGATCAGCCCGTTGGTTTCGAGGATTGCTGTTTTTACCTGCCCAAGATGTTCAATACTTTTTACTCTCATCTCCGCGAAAAATTCATCCTTGGCAATAGTATTGTCACCGTTTTCAATTGAAAACATTCCTTCTTCAATAATGTAAACCGGAACCCCTTCCAGAACTGATTCAAATTTTTCGCTCTTAGTGGATATAAATGTAAGTAGCCGGTAGAGTCCGAGAACACCTGCGAACACAATCAAAGCGGGCAGAATAGCGCTTTCTTCATTCAACATCGGATCACCTGCTGCAGAACCAAGCGCAATAATAATAGCCACTTCAAAGATGCTCAGCTGCTGGATTCCCTTTTTGCCTGACAATCGCAGGAAAACAAGCACTATGGTGAACATTATTAGTGTCCGGATCAGGATTTCAAGACTCAATTGCCAATCAAGTTCATTCAGAAATATTTTTTCCCAGTCAAAATTCATAGCCAGTATAGATTTAATTTTTGTGCCAGCTAATTGTTCAGACTTTCATTGAAACCTGATGCCACCAACCTTTTTCTTCATCTTTCACTTCGGGCATGTCACCGCTGATTGCCAGTTTTCGCACATGATCATACAACTCTGTTTTGATCAGGCGATCCTGTTCAATTCTGAACACCCCATATTCATATGATCCCCTGCGGGAAGTGAGCAGACTGTCCCAATCATACGCGCCGAGCAGCGACCAGATGGTAAACCCAACAATATTGGCTCCGTGACGGGAGGCCTTGCAAGTTGCTTTCCATTGTTCTTTGATCCATCTTAACTGTTCATCCGGGGTACAGTTGATATGACATTCCGTGATTGCTATTGGTATTCTGTATCGTTCCCAGGTCATCATTAACAAAGCAGATAAACCAATTGAATATCCCTTGCGAACAGCTGCGATGTCGTAATAAGAATGTTTCCCATTGCTTCCAAATGATTCTTCGGGATGACCGCAATTAATATGATCAAGATATCTTTCTGAGGTCACATAATAATTGACGCCGACAATGTCCGGGGAACATGGACTGTCGAGGAAAAAATTCAGCTCATGTTCCGGAATTCCATTATCAAGCAATATTTTCCAGAAATAGTGTGTGGGGTTTACCATTCCACAAAGAAGATCGTTTGTAAGCAGTCGCCTCTTATTTTCATATTCAGCCTGGTATCCGAGTGGGTCTGAACCGTGGGTATACCCAAGGTCTTCTGTTTGTACAAGCTTTGCATCGGGAGTGATCAGGCGGATAGCCTGCATACAAAGTACCGTTGCCTTCAACTGATTAACAAGCAGGTGGAAAAATTTCCGCTCCGACTGATGATGTGGATACCAGTGACCATACAACCCACTGAATCTTGCCGTGGTGAGTGGTTCATTGACCGGCGTATAGTACCTGATCTTTGGAAACCTTGATGCGACCATGGCTGCATATTTTGCAAGCCTTGCAGGAAACAAGGGATCTTCCAGATTCGTAAATACCGGGCCACTTCCGTGATGAACAAGACCAACAATGGGAATGATATTTAAAGAAGCAAGTTGTTCCAACTGCGCACTAACCCAGGTAAAATCGGGTATGGTGTCTTCTGTGGGTTGATGTTTCTCCCAAAGAATAGGATACCTGATCTTTTTTATTCCCAGCGAAGAGATCATTTTTAAATCTCCCTGCCTTCGATAATGTCCACCGATTTCAAGCTGATCGTAGTAAGAATCACCGATCCTGTTGATCGTGCATTCTATTCCACCCCAAATTGCCGGATCACGCATTGAGTACCTTGCTTCCGTTGTTATGAAAACCTGGTAGTATCATACCCGCATTAAGGTTCTTATACAGCTTCAGAGATTGCGCTACAACCTGATCCATATTATAATACTTGTAAGTTGCGAGTCTGCCCGTAAAATGCACACGCTTAAGATCAACAGTAAGCTCCTGGTATTTTTTGTATAATTCAGTATTCTCGGGACGTGGCACCGGGTAATACGGATCTCCGTATTCCTTTGGATATTCGTAAACCACCGTTGTTTTATCGTGTTTTTGACCAGTAAGATATTTGAATTCTGTTATTCGTGTATAGGAATGTTCATTGGGATAATTCACCGTACCGGTCGATTGAAATACCCCGGTGTCTAAGGTTTCAAATTTGAAATCGATGGAACGGTAAGGAAGCTTACCATAACAATAGTCAAAATAATAATCGATGGGGCCCGTGTAAATCATTTCCCTGAATGGGATCATTGTCTGGATTTCTTTGTAATCTGTATTGAGCATCACCTTGATATTCGGATGCGATAACAATTTTTCAAACAGTTTCGTATAACCGTTTACCGGCATTCCCTGGTATGTATCAGTGAAATACCTGTTATCCCTGTTCGTGCGCGTTGGTATTCTTGCTGCAACTGAGGCATCCAGCTCCGAAGGGTCAAGGTTCCATTGCTTTTTTGTGTAGTGCTTAAAAAACTTTTCGTAAAGATCACGACCCACTTTACTTACCACTACATCTTCTGATGTAATGATCCTGCCGGAAGTTACACTCTTTGATTTCAGGAAAGCTTCAACTTCATCTGCACAAAGATGGAGCCCGTAAAGCTTGTTGATTGTATCAAGATTGATAGGAAT
>JBEVNF010000270.1:0-3595 GCA_040508255.1 Flavitalea sp. | reverse complement strand
TGCTGAACACTACGGATGCTATACTGCCCGCCAGTTGCACCTTCAAATAGGTAATGTTTAGGTCGGTATTCCAAAAAATAGTCGCGCAACTGACTCAGTATTGATACCGGCAAATTCGCGTAACGGTCTTTTTTGCCTTTTGCACGCTCGAGAAATACGCGCATGGATTTACTGTCTATATCTGCCACTCGCAGGTTGACTATCTCACTCACCCTTAATCCCATGCCATAGCACATTTTCAACATGGTATTGTGCTTGAGATTTTGGGTGACGGCAAAAAGCTTCTTTACATGTTCAATGGCGATCACTCTTGGCAGTATTTCAGGCTTTTTCGGACGGGGAATTTCAAACATGAATTTTTCACGACCCAGAACCTGCTCGAAGAAAAACTTCACGGCGTTAATGCGGCTGTGCATGGTGTTTTCTTTCAAGTGCAATTGACGGATACAATAGAGAAAATATTTCCTGAGCCGCTCGCTGCTGAGAATTCTGACATCCGTTTCGCCGAGGATTTTTAACAACTGGTAAAACTCATTCTGATAGGTCCTGACGGTATTTTTGCTGTATGACTTTAGCGCCAGGTTTTCAAGAAACAACAACATGGCTGAACGATTACATGAAGCCAGCTCTGCAAATCTCTCTTCGCTAAATTGTTTGCCACGCATTTCTTTTTGCCAAAATTGAAAACTGGTACCCGAAAATCAACGGGAAAAACATCTGGATTTTGGCGAAAAAGACTAATGGCAAATCTGATTTTTATAATCTGATAATTTTTCTGTCTATCATCTGAAACCCTTTATGGATAAGGTTTCTGAGTGAGTCTCCATTTTTTTTGGCTTTAGGTCCGCGCAAAACTTCGTCATGCCAGTCACATAAGTCCAGCAGAATAAGGTTGAATTCCGGCTCTTAAAATACTCAGAATATTCATGATTTCAATACCGGAAGCAAAGTCTTGTCGTTAAAATTTTCGCAGCGTTTATACGGGTACGAAAGTTTCATCTTTCAACTTTACCCAAAACTTGAAAACGATAAACGCAATACCACTTTTCGGTAATAGGAATACTCCTTCTGAACTTCTGAAAACAACAAATCCCGATTCAATGATGCGCACCTTCTGTGATATGCATAATCGAATCGGGATTAATTTTCCAGTAGCAGCTCCTTTCATTTAAGCTCCGAAAGTATCAGCTTCTTCTGCGTCAAAGTATTCTTCATAGCCTTCTCCCTCACCACCGGATCATCATTGTGAATCAGTTCAAAATATTCAACCGGAACAACCTGCCACGACAATCCGTATTTATCTTTACACCAGCCACAGGATCCCTCTTCACCACCATTGCGGGTTAAAGCTTCCCAGTAATAATCAGTTTCAGCCTGATCAACCGTGTTGATCACAAATGAAACAGCCTCGTTGAATTTAAAGAGCGGACCGGCGGCCAGAATGCTGAACTCCATGCCCAAAATTTCTATTACAGCTGTCGAAATTCCCGCGTCATTCCCGGATTCATCACGATCAAACTTCCGGAAGTCTATCAGCCTGCCATCTTTGAATATCGACAGATAATAATCCGCAACGGCTTTCGCATCTTTCTCAACCCATAAATAGGGTGTGATTTTTTGAGAGATCATAATGATAATTTTTATGACTACTTCCCCGTAATTGTCTCATCCACCTTCACTTCCTTGAAATTCGCAAAACTGCTCTTCCGCTCGATCTTAATTCCATCCCCATCAAAATGACAGGTCCAGTTCCACCGATGCGCACTCTCGGTATATTGAATAAACAATTCAAGCGTTTTATCATCCACCCAGGCATACTCTCCCGCTATTTTAAATGGCGCCAATCCTTGCAAACTGTTCACCGCATGCGAAGTCAACGATGGTCCCTTAATGCCCGTGCTTCCCGCGAGCCATTTATGATCGCCAAACACCAGGTCTGATTTCCCGGTTTCGCTCACAATGCTTACATCCAGACCATTTGTGGTTGTATTAAATGTGACGGATAGCAATTTGTTCTGATTGTCATTCAACGTGAAGGTTTTGTTCGCAAACTTTATCCCGGCAGGCTTTGAAGCAGACTCACTTTTGAGCTGACGTGGATTCACTTTCAGATTTGAAGCCGCCGCAACCATAGCCTGCAAAGCTTTTGGATCAGCTGGCAATGCCTTTGCTCCCATCGCCGGTTTCAGATACTCCCACACAAGATTGATCTCATTCTGCATATCCGGAGTTTCGCAGTTTATAGCTATTACAGCATCTTGTTCAGGAAGCACAAGTATATACTGACCGAAGGCACCATCGGCGCGATAGCTGTTATGACGACTGCGCCAGAACTGATAGCCATATCCCTGCACCCATTCGCTGGATGCAAGCTCTTCCGGAGTTGCATCGGGCTTCTGTTTGATATGGGCCGAGCTGGCTTCTTCGATCCAGGCAGCCGGAATGATCTGCTTGCCGTTCCACTTGCCTTTGTTCAGAAACAATAACCCAAATTTCGCCATGTCGCGGGTGCTCAAACGCAAACCCCAGCCACCAGTATTAATGTCCTCGCCATTGGTTTCCCAATCCTTGTTTGTTATGCCAAGGGGTTTGAATAATCTTGGTTCGAGATAATCAATCACTTTTTCGCCGGACACTTTCTGAACAATGGCGGAAAGCATATAGGTGGCCATTGAATTATAGAGAAACTTGCTGCCAGGCTTGTTTACAATCGGCGTAGCAAGAAAAGCTTTCGCCCAATCATTCTGAGGAGGGATCACACCGCTTGGATCTTTTTCATGACCTACCGACATGGTAAGGAGGTTTTGAACCGTCAGCGCTTTCAGATTATCGCTGACGGTATCAGGAAGTTTATCGGGAAAGAAGGATATCACTTTGTCCTGCACAGTGATTTTCTTTTCAGATACAAGAAAACCGATCGCGGTTGAAGTAAAGCTCTTGCTGGTTGAATATAAGGTATGCTTTAACGATTCACCATAAGGCTTTGCCCAGGCTTCGGCAATCACTTTGCCATGCCGGATAAAAACGAAGCCGTGTAACTCATTTTGTGAGTTTTGAAATGCTGTAAGAAATTTCGTGATCGCCGACGATGAAACACCTTCTTTTTCAGGCGTACTGCGCGGAAGGGGTTGGGCAAAAACAAAGGCTGGAAATAATAGAAAGAGGAGAGATTTCATATGGAAAATTTGTGTTCTGAAGTTAGCTATAAAAACATTCACCCCCTTTACTTCACAGCTGCGAAGCAAAGGAGGTGATTTTGTTAGTTTGAAAGGATGCTTAGTATCCCTGGTTCTGTACCAGGTAACCCGGTATACCGGATGCTCCATCTATCGCATTTTGCGGGATAGGAAACACACGCTTATTTACATCGGTATTGCTTTTCTCTGTCCAGCTTCCCTCATATTTTCCAAAGCGGATCATATCTGTACGACGCTGACACTCCCAATAAAACTCAAATCCTCTTTCTCTGAAAAGGAGATCAAGGTTGATAGAAGCCAATGCCGGTGCCGGTGTGGTTGATGTACGTGCGGCACGAACGATGTTTACATCAGCAAGCGCTGTTGCCTCTGCATCACCACGACGCAGTTTAGCCTCA
>JBEVNF010000229.1:0-4119 GCA_040508255.1 Flavitalea sp. | reverse complement strand
AATATTAATACCGGTAACTGATAATTCGGTTTGGATTTAATCCAAATAACAACTGATCATTGATCCTGGTGATGCTTCTTACTTCACCACGAAGATTGAAGCCTGAATTTTTTTGTGGTGTTGCTAAAAAATTTCCTTTACCATCACCACGCAACAACAAACCATAGTTTGCATCTGATTTTCCCAATCGCAATCTTGGATGATTGATATTGCCGGCAAGGATCAGATCTGATTTTCCATCTCTATCGAAATCACCAACCTGCATTGCAAACACGGGCGAGAGCTGGGCTTCAGCCGGTAGTGGTTTAAAAGTGAATTTACCGGTCCCCTGTCTTACAAAATATCCTGTGCTCAACACTTTGGCAACAAGGTGACCCGCATCCTTAAGTTGCTCTCCGGTGAAAATATCGGTGAGTGTGGTATTCGCATAGCTTTTATAATCAGTATACTTTGTTCTCATCATACTGATCTGATCCAGCAACTCATCTCTTGTAACATAAGGATATGATTTGCCCTGTATATAACAACAAAGGATCGGATCAACAGCTCCATTGTCGTCAAAGTCTTTATAATACAATTCAGCAGGCATCTTTTCGCTTGCACGGATCTGTGAGTTCTCACCAAAATTCCCGGCAATCAGTTCCGGGGTGCCATCACCATTCAAATCTGCCGTGTCAAGCTTGTTCCACCATCCACTGTAATCAACATCAAAATATTCAGATGTTTTGTTTTCAAGCTTTCCGTTATTGTTGATGAAAACAGTAACAGGCATCCATTCGCCGGAGATGATAAGATCATTTTTCTTGTCGTTGTTGAGGTCAAGAAAGATCGCATCGGTTACAAGTCCTGCTTTTTGAATTGAAGCCGCAATGTCAGCTGTTTTGTTTGTAAATTTTCCTTTGCCGTCATTGATCAGGATAAACGATTCAGGCGTTTCAGGATATCTCCCGGGTATCACGCGTCCCCCAACAAAAAGATCAGAAAATCCATCTCCGTTAATGTCTGAAACAGCCACACAACTTTTGCTGCTGGTCATTTCCGGTAGTGCATCTGCAGCTTTTGTAAACTGGCCTTTACCATTGTTCAGATACAACCTGTCCTGGAGCAGTTTATCACCGGGTGTAAAATTATGATAGCCACCGCTGCAGACATACAGATCAGTGTGTCCATCACCGTTAGCATCAAAGAATACAGCATCAGCATCCTGGCTGTTTTTATCTGATTCGAAAGCAGTCTGCGGAATCTTTGCAAATCTGCCACCCTTTTGTTGCAGATAAATCTCTGAAACCGCACCGGGCACGTTGCCCATAAACAGATCTTCAAGGCCATCGCCATTTACATCGCCTTTGGCAAGTACCGGTCCGGGATACGAAAGCGGGTTGACCATTAATGGCTGACGTTTGAAATCATTCACTTCATTAACTGCCGATGAAGGTTGAATACCAGCAGCTATTTCTTTAAAGATCGGTGCAAATGGAGGCGCAGCGCGGAATTGATCCTTTGCATCTGATTGTTGAAGTTTCAGCAGTTGATTGGGTTTAACGCTGGTGAGTAACTGGGTTTTCCCACCTGGCCACACAACACGTAACGAATCAATAACAGAATGATCTGCAACTCCAAAATGCAACACGGCACTTACCACTGATTGGTAACCGCGATTAGGCATTTGTTCAAGAAACTGTAGTTTGTCTTTTGTATAGATCGTAACTTTTGTACCCAGCGCCTGCGTATTGGTTGTGTTGGATATAAGTTGAACCTTTAGAAAGTTGGAAGCTTTTTTACCAGCACTGGTATTTTCATAAACGAAAGCAGGTTGATTGATGTTATTCACTACCAGGTCAAGATCACCATCATTATCGAGGTCAGCATACACTGCTCCATTGCTGTTAGCTGTGCTGTCAAAGCCCCATTGGTCGCCAATATTCTCAAACTTCAGCGAACCCTTGTTTTTAAATATGTAGTTTTTGAGAGATGATGACGGGATCTCCTGAACCAATCTTAATATATCGTCACGAACAAGCTGCCTGTTCTGAAGAAAATCACCCATATATTTCATGAAGTCCATATTTGTGAAATCACGGGTATATCCATTAGTCACAAACAAATCTTTAAGCCCATCGTTATCAAAGTCGGCGAACAGAGGCGCCCAACTCCAGTCAGTGTTGGAAATGCCCGAGAACTGTCCGGTTTCGCTAAAACTGCCATTACCATTATTTACATGTAACATGTTGCGCATATACTGGTAATAAAAGCCGGAGCGTACGCCGAGATTGAATTTTTCATAGTTGTCGGGCGCAAACAAAAGTTTTTGCCGACTATTGGATTCTGGTAGCATATCCAGTGTAAATATGTCCGGAAGCCCATCGTTATTTATGTCGGAAATATTATTTCCCATTGAAAAATGAGAAGTCTGACCGAGTTGTGCAGACAATTCATCTGTAAATCCCTTTTTGGTGGTGTTGATGTATAGATAATCCGGTGCCGAATAATCATTGGAAAGATAGATGTCCGGCCACCCATCCCCGTTAATGTCTGAGACGGCAGCACCAAGTCCGTAGGAAAGCGCTGGGTTTCTGATACCACTGGCTTTGGTTACATCCACAAATTTATTATTCCTGTTTTCCAGCAGCCTCGGACCAATCGCAGGCTCGGCAACACTCATCAATGCTTTGGAAGCTGATTCATCCAATATCGGCAGGTTGTTTGGATTGTGATTTAAGAGCAGAAGATCAAGATCGTTGTCAAGATCGTAATCAAAAAAGATCGCCTGTGTGGTATATGAGGTATCTGCCAATCCGTATTCCGCCGCGGACTCGATAAATTTCGGAACGCCATCGGTATTTCCCTGATTGATGAAAAGTTGTTTTGTGCGATTAACGCCTCTCACCTTGCCTGAATAACTGATAAATATATCGGGTTTACCATCACCGTTCACATCCGCAATTGTGACACCGGTTTTCCAGGGTCCTGGTCTCCCGGCGGCACCTGAAACATCTGTGATATCACGAAACTTCAATTTCCCCTCGTTAAGATATAGTTTGTTGGGTGACATGTTTGCGGTGAAGTAAAGATCCTCCAAACCATCACCATTAAGATCACCCGTTGCTACTCCGCCGCCATTGTAGAAGTATTCATACATGAGCACATTTGTGTTGGGTGCTTCTGTAAGCTGATTGACGAAATCTATATTGGTTTCCGATGAAGGAATCAAACGAAACAACGGTTCGCCCGCAACCACGGGTTTCTCACTATCCTCATTTCTACATCCTGCAATTAAAACAACAAGCAACGCTACAACGGAAAAACAATTACGAAACAACCTGGGCATCATCGGGGTTTTGAGCTGCAATTATAACAAATACAAACAGGGATCAAGCTAAAAAAAAATCTGTGCCCCACGCGAGGCGAGGCACAGATCGTATTACATTGTTCTCACCTGGTTATTGATCGTAACCTGGGTTCTGAATCAGTTTATTGTTTTTGAGCACCTCATCTCTGGCGATTGGTCTGAAATACATCTTATCTGACCAGCTGCGGTTTTCGCGGCTATTATCCTCTACCGGAGTATAAGTGTAATTGTAAACAGTTTCGTCATGACGGTAAGGGTTCAACGCAGTTTTACCTGGTTTTAAGGTTGCACGCACCTGAACGTATTGGGTCTTTCTTCCCAGCGTTGTCGGAGCGATCATCCATCTTCTTGCATCATGATAGCGATGTTCTTCGTAAACCAGCTCCACGCGGCGCTCGGTACGATACGCATCACGAAGGGCTGTGCCTGACTGGGTAAGTCCCGGAAGGCCCGCACGGTTACGGATTTTATTCAACCATAATTTAGCTTCGTTGTCTTCGCCAAGCTCAATACAAGCTTCTGCGTAGTTCATGATAGCCTCTGTATATCTGAAGAAGGGCCATGGAACATCCTGACGATCTTTGTTATCATTAAGCGCCGGATTCGGGTCAATGAACTTACGCGCGTAATATCCGGTCCACGAACCATTCCAGTTTTCAATAGAACTTTGTCTTGTATCAAGTCCAGGTACAGGACCTGAAGCTCCCTGGTATGAACCAGTCTGGATCTGGTTAGCAGGATCTGCATTACCTGGTCTTGGTTTCCAGTTC
>JBEVNF010000150.1:0-3579 GCA_040508255.1 Flavitalea sp. | reverse complement strand
TGGCGCCACGATTTGTCTCTTCCTTACAGGTTTGTGTTTTGCCATAGGCGCCACAACAAGTATCTGGTTACTGGTATGCGTACTCGCTTTCCTGGCATTTTTTGCCTTCTCAATCGGACCGTTAAAGTTTGTCATAGCTTCTGAGATCTTCCCGAACAAAATCCGCGGAAGAGCCATGGCATTGAGTATTATGGTGATGTGGGTAGCCGATACTATTGTGGGACAATTAACGCCGGTAATGTTAAAACATATCGGTACAGCCAGTACGTTCTGGATTTTTGGAATTTTTTGTGTTGTAGCATTCTTTACTGTATATAAATTGCTGCCCGAAACAAAGGGAAAATCGCTCGAAGAAATTGAGCGGGATTGGAAAGCAAAAGCGGCCGGGAAGGAAGTTCTTGTATAAAACTTCTTATTTTCACCGTCTATTAACAGACAACAGAATTATGCAGAAGCAATTAGCAGTTGGTGCCGATGTTGGAGGCACACATATAACAGCAGCACTTGTAGATCCGGAGAGTAAAGAGATGATCGCTGAATCAGTATCACGTGTAAGTACAACCGAAAACTCCGGTGTTGATGAGTTGATTGATGCGTGGTCAGGATGTATAAGAGAAGCGATGGGCAAACATGAAGTTTCAAAGGTTTGTCTTGCTATGCCGGGGCCGTTTAATTATCATGCAGGAATCTGCCTGATAAAAGATCAGAATAAGTATCCGGGTTTGTATGGTGTGAATGTAAGGCAACGTCTTGCAGATCGTCTTGGCATCTCACCGGAAGATATTTACATGAATAATGATGCAGGATGTTTCCTGCAGGGTGAAGTGTTTTGCGGAAGTCTTACAGAATTCCGGAATGTAATTGGTGTTACACTCGGTACAGGTCTTGGAACCGCGGTTTGCAAAGACTTTGAAGCAAACAGTGCAGATCTCTGGAATATGCCTTTCAGAGACTCTATTGCTGAAAATTATATATCATCAAACTGGTTCATCACAACATTTAATGAAAGAACCGGCAGAAATATCAAAGGTGTTAAAGAGCTTGTTGGGATGTATGATCGCGAGCCTTTGGCAAAAGAGTTGTTTGATGAGTTTGGCAAAAACCTTGGACTATTTTTAAACACATTTATAAAACTTCATCGTCCCGAGGCAGTTGTAATTGGTGGAAATATTGCCAATGCATTGCCTTTGTTTGAAAAAACGATGAAGGCACAGATTGTCAATAATCATCCGGATGTTGTCATCCGCCAGAGTGTACATGGTGAAAACGCAGCGCTGATCGGTGCTGTGGGAAGCTGGTTCACGCGGGAGGCTGCAACATCGTTCTAAACAAATTTAATTATGCTATTGGTTGCACGTTTGCTTCTACCGGAATCTCAGGAGAAATTGAATTTTCACAGTTTGAAATCTTTGAGAAACCGGTGGAGGCGGATATTAACGGTAGTATTTTTTTTGCTTACCTCTATTACAATTCTCCAGGCACAAACTACAAGAGATTATCTTCAATATGTAGATCCCAATATTGGAACCGCCCATTGTCGCTGGTTTCATTATACACCCGGTGCGTTGCCTTTTGGAATGGCAAAACCTGCGCCTTCAACAAACGGCAGCTATGGTAACCCGAGCGGTTGGGAAGCCACTGGCTATGATTATCGTCACACTTCCATTGAGGGTTTCGGCAACATACATGAATTCCAGGTTGGTGGAATTGTATTTGCACCGACCACCGGTAAACTTCAGACCATACCGGGTAAGCTTGAAGATGTTGAGTCCGGCTACAGATCCAACTTTGATCGTAAGGATGAGATTGCGAAGCCCGGTTATTATTCCGTCTTGCTGAAAGATTATAAAATCACAGCAGAACTTACAGCAACTCCGCGCGTTGCCATGCATCGCTACACCTTTCCCGCGGGTAATGAATCTCATATAATTTTTGATATTGGAAATAAGCAAGGCGAGAGTGGTCCTGCAAAAGATGCAAAGGTTACCATACTTCCAGATGGTCGGATAGAAGGATATGTAACTACATTGCCAGCCTATGTTCAGAAATATCAGAAAGGTTCTGAAGTCACAATTTATTTTTCTGCAGTACTAAGCAAAAAGCCTGTTTCGGTTGGAGTTTTCAAAGGTACTGAGGTCAGCGCCGGGCAAACTGAAGCGAGCGGCGTTGGGGCAGGAGCTTATCTTACTTTCTCCACAACAGAAAAGGAAAGTATCGTGATCAAAGCTGGTTTATCCTATACTTCTGTTGCAAACGCAAGGTTGAATCTTGAACAGGAAGCAGCCGATGTTTCATTTGATGATGCAGCAAAAACATCTGCCAGAACATGGAATGAGTACCTGGGAAGGATAGATGTTACTTCTCCTGTTAAATCAGATCTTACAAAATTTTACACAGCATTATATCATGCGGTGCTTGGTCGTGGTCTTGCAAGTGATATCAATGGTGCTTATCCAAAGAATGATGGAACCATAGGACAGATTCCCCTGGATGCCAACAACAAACCGAAACACAGTCATTACAATACTGATGCTGTATGGGGAACCTACTGGAATCTGAATCAGTTATGGGCACTTGTTTATCCTGAATACTATTCTGATTTTATTCAAAGTCAGTTACTCGTTTATAAAGATGCAGGATGGCTCGGTGACGGAATTGCAAACAGCAGGTATGTATCAGGTGTTGGTACCAACATGGTGAGTCTTGTGCTTGCTGCGGCTTATCAGACTGGGATCAGGGATTTCGATGTGAAGCTGGGTTATGAAGCTGCAATCAAAAATGAACTTGAATGGCGCAATCGCCCGCGTGGTGCAGGCAAGCTTGATATCGACAGGTTTGTAAAGTATGGATATGTTGATCATCTTGACAGCGGAAATGACTGGCAGGAGAGCTGGCAATTTTCCGCGTCCCATACTCTTGAATATGCATTCAGCGCGCATGCTGTTGCACAGTGGGCAAAGGTTTTGAACAAAACTGAAGATTATAATAAACTTACTAAACTATCAGGCGCATGGGAAAAGATTTTTGATCCGTCATTGAAACTCATACATCCTAAAACTGCAGATGGTAAGTTTATAGATAAGTTTGATCCTTCGCAGCCATGGCGTGGTTTCCAGGAAGGCAATGCCTGGCAGTATACCTATTTTGTACCGCATCAGCCAAAGGCACTTGTAGCAAAACTTGGGCAAAAAACTTTTAATGCAAGACTCGACAGCACGTTCAACATTGCGAAAAAAGCTATGTTTGGCGGTGGCGCAAACATCGATGCATTTGCGGGAATTGCCGGGATTTATAATCACGGTAACCAACCAAATCTACACGCGTCATGGCTTTTCAATTTTTCGGGTAAACCTTCACTTACACAGAAATGGGTTCGGGAAATCTGCAATGAATTTTATGGAACCGAAGGAATACATGGATATGGTTATGGACAGGATGAAGACCAGGGACAGCTTGGTGCCTGGTATGTTATTTCGTCAATCGGATTGTTTGATGTGAAGGGTTTAACTGATATCAATCCATCGTTTGGTATCGGTAGTCCATTATTTGATAAAGTAACCATCAAACTGAATCAAAAAT
>JBEVNF010000175.1:0-5346 GCA_040508255.1 Flavitalea sp. | reverse complement strand
TGCTACCCCAACCTTTGCTCGCAGCAATAGCGTTCTCAATCTGATCAGCAAAATGATGAACGTTAACCACCACATCTGAGATACCCCATTTCTGCAGGTATTCAACATTGCGCTGAAGCAATGATTTGCCATTAATTTCGGCAAGCGCCTTTGGATGTTTGTCCGTCCAGGGTTTAAACCTGGTTCCGAGTCCTGCAGAAAATATGATGGCTTTCATTATGGAAGCATTGCGTTTGGTGGTTGAAAGTATCTAACGATTACTTACAATACGATATTTTGTGGCATATCACTTTTAAAGAGATAGTCCGTGTTATAATGAAGGCCGCGGCTTTCATGACGAAAGTTTGCGCATTTTACTATCAGGTAGCTGACGGTTATCATATTTCGTAATTCACAAAGCTGGGGAGAAAGCGAGGTGCGTTCATAAAGGTTTTCCGTTTCCTCCCATAAAAGATCAAGTCTTTTCATAGCTCTTCCCAAACGTGTATCGGTCCGTACAATACCAACATAGTCACTCATGATCTGCTGAACTTCCTTGAGACTTTGGGTTATAAGGATCATTTCTTTTGGATCGGTGGTACCGGCGGCATTCCAGGCCGGGATTTCATTTGCATGATCAAGTTCTGGAATTGGATTCTGTGAGCAATCCATGAATGCACGGTGAGCAAATACCATCGCTTCCAGTAATGAATTACTTGCGAGACGGTTTGCTCCATGCAATCCAGTGCTGGCACACTCACCGGCTGCATAAAGATTGAGGATCGAAGTTCTGCCCCACTCATCCGTTTTAATACCACCACAACTGTAATGTGCAGCAGGAGAAACAGGTATCAGGTTGTTTGAAACATCGATACCAATGGAGCGGCATTTCTCATAAATATTCGGGAAGTGTTCAATGAACTTTTCAACGGGAATATGTCTTACATCAAGGTACACATGTTCGGTACCCGTGATCTTCATTTCATTATCAATTGCACGTGCAACAATATCACGTGGCGCAAGATCCTTCCGCGGATCATAACGTTCCATAAATGCTTCGCCATTCTGGTTCCGCAATATCCCACCATCGCCGCGAACTGCTTCCGTGATCAGGAATGATTGCCCGCGTACTCCCGGTTCGTGTAAGGCAGTTGGATGAAACTGTATGAACTCCATATTCTCAATCCTTCCTTTTGCACGATAAACCATCGAGATGCCATCGCCGGTTGCGATCAGCGGATTTGTGGTAGAACGATAAACCTGGCCGTTGCCGCCGGTTGCAAGCATGGTTATTCTTGCATGGATCGTTTCAATTTCGTTCGTTTCTGTATTTAGCGCATATACACCATAGCATGTAATACCCGGTGTTGACTTTGTAACAAGATACCCGAGATGGTGTTGTGTGATCAGATCAACAACATAGCAATGTTTGATGATCTCAATGTTCTTATGCCTTTCAACGGCATCAACAAGCGCGCGTTCCATTTCCTTGCCTGTTACATCTTTATGATGCAGGATCCGGAACTCACTGTGGCCGCCTTCTTTACCAAGCTTATAATCACCATCCGCTTCCTTATCGAACTGAGCACCCAGGCTGATCAGCTCACGTATGCGATCTACACCTTCCTTTACCACGATCTCTACAACCTTCTCGTTGCAAAGACCATCACCTGCGATCAGGGTATCTTCGATATGTTTCGAAAAACTGTCATTCTCAAAATCAATCACACCAGCAATACCACCCTGCGCATATTTTGTGTTGGTTTCATCAACCTGTGCCTTTGTTATAACCAATACCTTTTTGTCGGGAAACTGATCGGCCATCTTGATGGCAAAGGTCAGTCCCGCAATACCGGATCCGATAACGAGAAAGTCTGTCTGCATTAAATCAATATTCTATTGTGTAGCTGAACTTTTCAGGAGTTTCCATCATTTCAAGAAGATTGTAGCTCATGGTTGCAGTCTTCTTATCAGCAGACAATTTAAAAAGTGTATTGTCTGATTTTTTTACTGGACGCGGAAACTTGATAGTAGTTGTATAAAGGATCTCCATACCTGAAGATGAAAGTTGTTTCATCTGTTCCATTTCAGGATTTTCCATAAGCTTCCTGAATTTCTCTTTGTTCACAACACGGCTTAAAGTACCGTTCTTTACCACAACATCGAACATTCCGTTCAATTGATCCATCTGGTTATTCTTTGGTTGGGCAGGGCCGTCCGGAGCGCCACCGGCACCACCTTTATCAAACATCGACTTGAACGCTTCACCAATCCCTGTACCACTGTTACCCATGCCTGACATCAGTTTCTGAAGATTGCCATAGTTGGTGAAAGGAAGATTTACATCAAGCTTCATCAGTTTTTCTTTCATGTTCATCTGTAGCTTCAGCTTACCATCTTTGAGCAATTCTTTCTGATCAGCGGTAACATCTTTTGCTGAGTCCATGATCGACTTCATCATAATAGTTGTATCAATTGCACGGTCAAGGCCTTCTTTTTCGAGCTCTTCTTCGCCACCCATTGTTTGAAGCATCTCGAACAACTGCCCCATATCCATTTTGGTGGTATAGCTACCCGATCCGTTTTCATTTATCACAATCTCTTCGTTAACCTCATAGCAGCTCACGAACAATATCGCAACTACGGTTACCAGGACGAGTTTCAGTTTCTTCATAAAAGTTTTCGTATTTGTCCCTAAATTAATGCAAAAGCGTGAATATCAATACATTTATCTACTGATCACATACCAGGCGTTGAAGGTTGAGGAACGTCTTGGCTCAAGGATAATCAAGCCTATGCCGTTGTTGAAAGCATCCGGTGCACCGCTTAGGTTTTCAATGGCTATACTTTCGCGGTGGTCAGGTGTAAAAACCTGGAGATAGGGATAGGCCTCCGATGCGAAAATACTCAGTGTCAGTCCGTTGTTGGGATTTTGGATCACAGCGCAAGCGGAGCCCGGCGCGGCATTCGAAACAAAACAGTTGTCTAGCGAGGTATCACCAATTAATTGTGGGTTATGGAAAGATGGTTCATCAGCTTCGTCTCCCGTCGGGATCAATCTTTCATCAAATTCAAGAATAGTATCGGACGCAAGCTGAAGAATCCAGTCATTCGTTTTTCCACCGAGTTTGAAATAGGGGTGCCAGCCATCTACCACCGGGATAGAGTCGTCATCCAGGTTGGTAATTGTGGTTTCGAGCCTCAATACATTCCGGGCCTGCAGCACATATCGGATTTCGCAAACATATTCGAATGGATAACCGTTATCTTCCCTGTTATAGTGATAGCGGAGTGAGATCGCCGCGCCTGAGTCATCTGCAAACTCTTCTGTTACCCGGAAAGGCTTGTTGAAAAGCAGACCATGGATCGCGTTTCCGTCTTTGAATTTTCTTTCGAATTCGAGGTCAGCGGTTTCGTAGTTCCATTTACCATCTGCTATGCGGCAGGCGAAGGGTGAAAGTTTCGCGCTTTTGTAAGACAGATTGATGAAGCTTTCCAGTTCAACAGAATCGCGATAGTTATCGATAATATTTTGCGGTCCGCTATCCTGCATTATAGCAAATTCATGCAGCAAGGCACCGTTTCCGGGAATGATCACGGCGTAGGTGCCTGAAGTGTTGTCAACCAGCCTCATAAGCTGAAAGCCCTTTTCGGAGTATCTTTCAATGGCAAAATTCATCCGGGCAAGTTATTGAAAATGAATATTTATATTGGGTGCAAACTTCATAAATTTGGCAACCAAAAATTTTATAATAAGGGAGTAAATGATACAAAACATAGAGAAGCTGTTTGTTGAAAAGTATGGCAAACAGCCGGTTATAGTGGCAGCGCCGGGTAGGGTAAATCTGATCGGGGAACATACGGATTACAACCATGGTTTTGTTTTGCCAGGTGCGGTTGATAAGAAGATCTATATGGCGATTGCGGAGAATGGAACAAATACCATCAATATTTTCGCCAGGCAGTTCAATAACTCCCACTCATTTTCACTTGATGATATTCATCCTGTAAAAGGGTGGCCAACATATCTGCTGGGGGTAACATTCTATATGCTGCAGGCAGGAGCGACGGTTCGCGGGATGGATGTGGTGATTGACGGGGATATTCCTGTTGGTGCGGGTATGAGTTCTTCTGCGGCCCTTTGTTCAGCTTTTGGTTGTGCGATCAATACCTTGTTTGGAAACAGCTTTTCAAGAATGCAGCTTGCTTTGATCGGACAAAAGACCGAGCATCATTTTGCAGAACTTCAGTGTGGTATCATGGATCAGTTTGCCAGTATGCATGGAAAGGCGGGTCATGTGATGCGTCTGGATTGCAGCAATCTGGAATTCGAATACATTCCATTTGATTTTCCTGATTATAAGATCGTACTGGTAAACAGTATGGTAAGTCATAGTCTTGCTTCTTCAGAATACAATACGCGCCGTTTCCAGTGTGAAGAGGGTGTACGTGTAATGCAGCAATGGCTGAAACGTGACGTGAAATACCTGCGGGATATCACCATTGATGAACTTGAAACATACCGCGAAAAGCTTGATGAAGAAGTATACCGTCGTTGTTCATTTATCCTGAATGAAAATCGCCGTTTGCTTAAAGGTTGCGAATTTCTTCAGAACAACGATCTCGAAGGCTTTGGCCAGTTGATGTATCAGACACATGAAGGATTAAGCAGATGGTACGAAGTAAGTTGCCCTGAACTTGATTTTCTTGAAGAGAAAGCAAGAAGCTTCAAAGGAGTTTCAGGTTCAAGAATGATGGGCGGAGGCTTTGGTGGCTGCACCATCAATATCGTTCCCAATTCTGTGCTTGGAGATTTTACGGATTTTATGCGTGATGAATATAACCGTGAGTATGCGAAAACGCCTGAGATCTACATAACACAACTGGACGAAGGTGCCGGTGTTGTGAAATAAATTATTCTACTCCTGCGATGATTATTGCGGGAGTTTTTCTTTTATACCGGTTTGTAAAGATTATTCCTGATTGCATAGATCACAAGTCCTATCGAATTCTTTACGTTCATTTTCTCCTGGATCTTGAGCCTGTATCCTTCAACCGTTCTGATACTCAGAAACAGTTGATCCGCAATTTCTTTATTGGTCAGCTCCTGGCAGATAAGCCTGATGATCTCGATCTCTCTTTCGCTGAATTCGATCTTCTTACTTTTCTTATAGGGATTGAATTTGCTCTTGGCAATCATTTGCGCAAGCCGTGCGGAAGTATGTTTGCAATAATATGGCTCTTCCTGGTAAACTGTTCTTATGGCTTCCGCGACTTCATGCTTGTCGGCATTCTTAAGAAGATATCCTTTGGCCCCGGCCTCAAGCATATCGATGATCAGATCTTCTTCATCAAACATTGAAAGAC
>JBEVNF010000143.1:0-8061 GCA_040508255.1 Flavitalea sp. | reverse complement strand
TCTGCCCGCCGATATCGATCATACCTGCACCATCTGCGATCATTTTTTCAGCCGCAGTGATCAAAGATGTTTCATCATTAACACGGCTGGATTCAAAAAAAGAATCAGGTGTTGTGTTCAGAATGCCCATAATCACCGGCCGCTCAAAGTTTACCAGTCTTCCCTTACAATTCAGTGTAAACATATTGCGCTTGAATCTTTACATTTGAACAGTAAAATTGAATAATTTAATTCGAATACCCGGATCTATTTCAATGAGTGATACAAATTTTCAATATGATGAAGTGATCAGCAGGTGCAGGGATACCTATATCAAAAAAACAAAAGATTATGGTACCTCGTGGCGCGTTTTCAGACTGATCTCTATTACCGACCAGATCTATATCAAAGCACTTCGCATCCGCACAATACAGGAAAAAGGAGTACAGAAAGTAAACGAGGATATACAGGGAGAATTTGCTGCCATGGTGAACTATGGTATCATGGGTCTTATACAGATGGGTCTTCCGGATAAGATAGAAGATCTGCCGCTCGACACTGCAGTGAATTTATATGATGAAAAAGCAGCTTTCGTAAAAAATGTGATGGAAGCTAAAAATCACGATTACGGTGAAGCCTGGCGCGATATGAGTCAGCAGAGTTTTGTGGATCTGATTCTTGTTAAGCTGTTGCGGATAAGACAGATCCTCGCCAATGATGGCAAAACCCTGGTAAGCGAGGGCATCGACGCGAACTTTGTTGACATCATTAATTATTCTGTTTTTGCATTGATCCTTGCTCCTTCAAATCCATAAACTGAGAAACCTGGTTATGAAAATACTGCTGAATATTTTTCGTGTTATAGTTGGTGTACTGTTCATATTTTCCGGTCTTGTAAAAGCCAACGATCCTTTGGGGCTGAGCTATAAGATGCAGGAGTTTTTTGAAGTCTGGGGTCTTCACGGCCTTAATTCGTTCACACTTGCTTTCTCGATCATCATGATCGGTTTTGAGATCATCGCCGGTGTGGCGGTGTTACTCGGGTGGCGGATGAAACTGTTCAGTTGGCTTCTTTTATTACTCATCATATTCTTTACGTTCCTCACAGCTTATGCGGTGTTCTCCGGAAAGATCAAGGAGTGCGGATGTTTTGGTGATTGTATACCACTCACAGCGATGCAATCATTCCTGAAGGATTTATTGCTTCTGATACTTATTGGTGTGATCTTCCTGTTCAAAGATCGGATTCTACCGGTAACGGGTATGCGAAACAGCGTGATCATCTTATTTTTTACCACCGTGTTCTCTTTTGCGTTCCAGTGGTTTGTTTTGCTGCATCTGCCGGTTGTGGATTGTCTGCCCTACAAAAAGGGAAATAATATTTCTGAAAAAATGAAGATCCCACCAGGTGCTATTCCTGACAGTACCGTGATCACTTTCGTTTATGAAGTTGGTGGAAAACAAACTGAGTTCACTGCCGATAAATTCCCCGATGATTTTGATGATGACAGGTACAAGTTTGTAAAACGTTATGATAAACTGATCCGCAAAGGAAATGCAGAAACAGCCATTAAAGATTTTACGCTTCAGACTATTTATGGCAATGATACTACCCAGGCCATCCTCGACCGATCAGGATATACGATCCTGTTATTTGTACAAAATAATTATAACCGGGGTGAACAGTGGGAAGCAAATCTGCAGACGATCATGAATGGTGCGGCGAAGCAAGGGATGGAAGGATACCTGGTAACCAGTTTATCAGTGGAGGACCTGGCAATCAATCCTCCTTCGGCTTTCAGTTCATTTACTCCATTGCTTTGTGATGCAACAGCGATCAAGACTGCTGCAAGGGCAAATCCAACACTATACATTCTTAAACAGGGAGTGGTGATCAACAAATGGAGCTATGCAGATTTTGATCAGGCATTAACTGAAATCGCGCAACTGAAATAACATTGGTAAGATATCTCACCAGGAAGTTTTTTTATGGTATACTCGTCATGACCGGCGTGGTATCACTGGTGTTTTTTCTGTTCCAGGGTTTTGGGGATCCTGCGAGGTTAACGATGGGGCAGAGTGGTGATTCTGCAACCATCCAGAACATCCGGCGCGAGCTTTACCTGGATCGGCCGCTGATAACACAATTTGGTCTTTATCTGCGTGATATCTCACCGGTAAGTGTTCATTCAGCGAAGGATATTGAAACCAAACAACTGCACGGATTTTTTATAGGTGGAGAAGAGAGTGGGTTCGGTATCAAACTACCTTATCTCGGCAGATCTTATCAGACACGCAGACCTGTATGGGATGTATTAATGGATGCATTGCCCGGCACCATGCTACTCGCATTTGCTGCGATCTGTGTCGCCATTGCAATCGGTATTCCTCTTGGTGTGCTTGCTGCAGTTAAGAAAGATACATGGATGGATACCTCCGCTATCTTTACAAGCATCCTTGGTATTTCTGCTCCTTCGTTCTTTATGGGAATCGTTATCGCTTATCTTTTTGGGTTTGTTTTGAGTGACTATACCGGGCTGCACATGACGGGTAGTCTTTATGAAACAGACCCGTTTTATGGACGTACACCCGAGATCCGAAACTTAATACTGCCCGCGATAACGCTTGGTATAAGACCACTCGCAATTATCACACAACTCACACGCAGTTCAATGCTGGATGTATTGAACCAGGACTATATCCGTACGGCTTATGCAAAGGGCCTTTCGCGTGGGGCCGTCATCTGGAAACATGCATTGCGAAATGCATTGAATCCTGTCATTACCGCTATTACAGGCTGGTTCGCTGAACTGCTTGCGGGTGCATTCTTTGTAGAATATATATTTGGATGGAAGGGTATAGGTAAGGTTACTGTTGACGCACTTGAGAAGCTAGACTTTCCTGTTGTAATGGGGTCTGTGCTGATCACAAGTTTCTTTTTTATCCTTGTGAATATACTTGCTGATCTGCTTTATGGAATTGTAGATCCGAGAGTGCGCTTAGAATAGTTCAATTGATCACAACCTGTTTGATGGTTGCCTCTCCAAGATGTTCATTCACTCTTTGAATGATGTTATCTTTCTGATATAACAATTCCTGTTTTAACGGCGCAACATGGGTCGTGATATAAAGAGTATTGCCGGAGATAGAAATTTTTTCAGTGTATCTCGCAATGGTTTTGCCCATGAGTTTTTCCCACACGTCCTCAATTTGCAAAGCCTGCAATGACCCTTTGAACCTGCTGTTTTTCAGGAAGTATTTCAGCGCATCACCAATTGAATATTCACCCATGCCCGCAAGTTAATGAAACCATTTCAATGCTGCCACAGCAACCAGTATCAAACCGGAGATCACAGTCGGATAAGTTATCCTGTTATTAAAACTGAAATATTTTTTAAGATCAGTAAGGTTATCTTTTTCAGGTATTATGCTTAGTTGTTCAACAGGCTTCTGGTAGCTTGTTTGTGCAGGACCATCAACTGGTTGAACGCCCCATACGGTATTGTAGTCACCATCATTTTCAAGCCATTGTTTATCTTCAAAAAACAACATGTCTTTTTTGCCCGGCGTTTTTTCCATGCTTTCAGACATTTTCAATAATTCGAGTGCATATAAGCGAAGACCTTCTTTATTAGCCTTGATCAGGCCATGTTCACCGGAGTCGTCTGTGGTGAATGAGAAGTAAGCTTTTGAGGCATCGGTTTCTTCCTGGAGCAAACCAATGCATTTTTCAATCTGGACAGGCATAGCAATATGAGATTAAAGGGTGTCTTCCAAGATAGCGTAAGATTTACACTTATAGTATATCTACGACGTAAAATTTTATCCCCAAGTAATTCATACTTTCTGCGAAGCGGTCGGCATGGGTATCGGTGATAAAAATCTGACCCTGATTCCGGATACATACCTCTGTAAGAAGATTTTTTATACGCGTTTCATCGAGTTTTTCAAAAACATCATCCAGCAGCAGAATCGGTGCAAACCCTTTATGCTGCTTAAGTATTTCAAATTCAGCGAGTTTTAAAGAAAAAAGCAAACTTTTCCGCTGACCTTGTGAAGCTTCTGTCTTAAAGGGGCGATCCGAAAGGCCGAAAGAAAGATCATCCTTATGCACACCAGTGCTTGTCCGCTGCAGTATAATATCCTTTTCCCTGTTGGCTTTCAGCAATGTTTCAAGGTCCGAGTCATGAAGCTGGCTTTCATAGGTTGCGGTTACATCCTCATCTTTTCCGGCTATTTCCGCATAGAAACGGGTCACAAGCGGAAGCAGGCCGGCAATAAACTCTTTACGTTTCCTATAAATATAACTACCGTGTTTCGACAGCTGGAGATCGTAGGTATCGAGCAGGTAATGGTTCACCAAACGCTTGTCTGCACAGGATTTAAGATATACATTACGTTGTGCGGTAACCCGGTTCCAGGCCATCAGTTCCTGGAGATATTCCGGGTCAAGCTGTGAGAAGAGAGTATCGAGATAACGCCTCCGTTCCTCACTGCCCCCGGTAATCAATTCTGCATCGTCAGGGGCTATGATCACCGCGGGCAGAATTCCTATATGTTTTGAGATCCGGTCGTAAACCTGCCCGTCTGCAGAAAATTCTTTCTTGCCGGTTTCCCTTAATATTGAAGTCACTTTTACGGGGCGCCCGTTCAGTTCGAAGTCGCCTTCGACGCGGAAGCCCTGTTCGCCATGTTTCACATTCTGCTGATCCGACCGGTTGAAGTAACTTTTCGTGAAGCACAAACTGTAGATGGCGTCTACCAGGTTTGTTTTGCCGGTACCATTGGGACCACAGATCCCGATGATACGTTCATCAAAGCTGAACCTCGAAGATTGATAGTTTTTGAACTGAAAAACCGATATAGAGCGAAGACTGAGAATGAGTTGTCCTTTTTTTGAAACTTGAATCTGCAAGATAACAATAACCAAAAACAACTAGGAATTTCATCTCTTACCCTTATCTTTGCCCCTCAAATTTTTGTAAAGTGGCCACAAAATTTTCAAAAGAAACTTATCTATACTGGTACGAATTGATGCAATTGATTCGCCAGTTCGAATTAATGGCAGAAGAGAAGTATAAAATGGAAGGAAAGATCCGTGGCTTTTTCCACGCCTACGTAGGGCAGGAAGCGATCGCTGCGGGTTGTATGACTGCTACCAAGCAGATGGATCCTTTCGTTACAGCTTATCGTGATCACGGTCTTGCACTTGCAAAGGGTGTGAGCGCTGATTCCTGCATGGCAGAACTTTATGGTAAAGCAACGGGTTGTGCAAAAGGTAAAGGTGGTAGTATGCACTTCTTCGGAAAGGATGTAGCTTTCTTTGGTGGTCACGGTATCGTGGGTGCCCAGATCGGTACAGGTGCTGGTCTTGCGTTCGCTGAAAAATACAAGGGAACGGATCATGTTGCCCTCACGTTCTTTGGTGATGGTGCTGCGCGCCAGGGTATGCTTCATGAAACTTTCAACATAGCGATGACCTGGAAACTCCCGGTGATCTTTATCTGCGAGAATAATAACTATGCAATGGGTACTTCAGTTGAACGTACCAGTAACGTGGTTGATATCTATAAGCTGGCAGACGCATATGAAATGCCTGCTGATACGGTTGATGGTATGAGTCCTGAAGCAATTCATGATGCAGTCACCCGCGCAGTAAAACGTGCACGCGAAGGAGATGGTCCAACCTTACTCGAATTCAAAACTTACCGTTATAAAGGCCACTCTATCTCTGATCCTCAGAAATACAGAACCAAAGATGAGGTGGAAGAATACAAAGGTCGCGATCCGATCCAGGTTGTTCTGAAAACTATCTATGACAAGAAGTTTGCAACAGAAGAAGAGATCGCTGCGATCGATAAACGTGTTGAAGAAACTGTGGTACAATCAGTGAAGTTCGCTGAAGAATCACCATGGCCGGATGATGATGAAGTTCTGAAGGATGTTTACAAACAGGAAGATTATCCTTTTATTGTGGACTAAATTGAGCCCGTCTGCGTTATAGCGGGGTTAATAATAAAAATCAAACCAAAATCAACGAAAATACCAATGGCGACAGAAGTGAAGCAGGACCAGTCACTGTCATCTGACAGAAATCACGATCAGCATGTAGTTGATCGCGCACAGGATTTCTGGACCAAAAACAGCAAGGGCATTATTATTGGCCTTGTGGCTGTAGTTGTGCTAGTAGGCGGATATTTCGCATATAACAATTTTGTGAAGGCACCTGAAGAGGCAAAAGCCGGAGAAGCAATCTGGAAAGCTGAGCAATACTATCGTATTGATTCATTCAGCCTTGCACTGAATGGTGATGCAAGTACCCAGGGTTTCCTGAAAGTGATCTCTAAATTTGGCAGCACAAAGGCTGGTAATCTTTCAAAATTCTATGCAGGTTCATGTTACCTCCAGCTTGGTGATTTCAACAATGCAGTAAAATACCTGAAAGATTTCTCAACTGATTCAAAGGATGTACAGCTTCGCGCTACCGGTCTTCTCGGTGATGCATATGCAGAACTTGGTAAAAAAGAAGATGCGGTTGCTGCTTATAAAAAAGCGGGTTCAATTAATGAAGTTGACGACTACAACACTCCTGAATACCTGTTCAGAGCAGGTGCATTGTCTGAGTCATTGAACAAGAATGCTGAAGCAATCGAACTTTATAAAAAGATCAAAGACAAATATCCAAACAGTCAACGCGCTTATGATATTGATAAGTACCTGGCTCGTCTCGGAGAAACAAAGTAATTCATGGCTGATATCAATAACAGTAAATTACTCACAATAGATACAGGCATCCTGAACAAGGATGCCTGCATTGTTATAGTGAAAACCGAATGGAACGCAGCGGTGATCGATGAGCTTGAAAATGGCGCCCGCCGTGTACTTGAGGCACATGAGATCCGTGAGGTGAGAACAATTGTTGTTCCCGGTGCCTTCGAAATTCCCTTTACCATCAAACGTTACTGGGATGTAAACCACGATACTCATAAACGCCCGACTGCTTTTATTGCACTTGGTTGTGTGATCCGCGGTGGTACACCTCATTTTGAATATGTTTGCCAGGCGGTTACAGACGGAGTTCTTCAACTGAATCTGACACTACCGGTACCAACCATATTTGGTGTGCTTACGGTTGATAACGATCAGCAGGCTGCCGAAAGGATCGGTGGCATTCACGGGCATAAAGGTGAGGAAGCTGCCATCACCGCAATCAAAATGATTGCTGCCGCACACGCATTTTAATATATTCGAGAGGCTTCAGTAAATTGTGAGTATGACGACGGTTCAGCTATTCATTCCCTGTTTTATAGATCAGTTATACCCGGGTACAGCATTCAACATGGTAAAAGTGCTTGAAAAAGCAGGCTGCCACGTTGAATACAACCAGGAACAGACCTGTTGCGGCCAGCCCGCATACAATGCAGGTTTCAGGGCAGATTCAAAAGCTGTTTGTGGCAAATTCCTGAAAGATTTTTCAGGTGCTGACTATATAGTTGCTCCAAGCGCGTCCTGCGTAGGATTTGTCAGGAACTATTATCCGAAGATCTTCGATAATTCATCACATCATAATGAAGTAAGGGCGCTCGGTAAAAGAACTTTCGAGCTTTCGGAGTTTCTCATAAATGTTCTGAACATTGACGATGTTGGTGCCCAATTACCAGTTCGCGCCACCTATCACGATTCATGTGCGGGTCTTCGTGAATGTGGAATCAAAAATGAGCCAAGACAGTTATTATCAAAAGTGAAAGGACTTGAACTCGTTGAAATGAATGATGTTGAAACCTGCTGTGGTTTTGGGGGATCGTTTGCCGTGAAATTCGAATCTATTTCTGTTGCAATGGCTGATCAGAAAACCGGGAACGCAGTCGCAACCGGCGCTTCATGTATTATCTCGACTGATATGTCGTGCCTCATGCATCTGGATGGATATAGCAGGTATAAGGAGCTTGGCATAAAAACCATGCATCTTGCAGATGTGCTTGCGAGCGGGTGGTAGTGTTAAAAAAAGAGGGCCGGCAGAAGCCAGCCCTCGTAGAGCTTCTCAGCTCTTGGGTAACACCACATGATCAATAACATGTATAA
>JBEVNF010000126.1:0-5906 GCA_040508255.1 Flavitalea sp. | reverse complement strand
AGGATCTTCGGACCTTCAAGCTTTTCAGCCCTGATGTTTGTGATAACCGGCGGTGCGTCTGCGTCTGTTGTTTCAGGCGTGGTTTCAACGCCCTGTGGAAGTACTGGTTCCGAAGCAACCTCATCGATCTTTTCGGGAGCCACACTTACAGGTGCTTTTTCAGCCTGTTTTTGCACGGGTTGTTCTGCAGCCTGCGCCTGATCGTCACCTCTCTTAATGATTGGTTTTCTCGGGCGTGTTGATGAATCGATAGCTGACAGATCAATTTTATCAAGCACTTTCGGCCCTTCCAGTTCAGGAGTGCCTACACGTGTAATTTCTGATGCTGTTTCTTCCGTTTTGATTTCCTCAACGGGAGGAGTTGGCGTACTCTCGACTGTTGGTTGTACCTGGGGGGTTTCCACAACCTCGGGTTCGGGAGTTCTTTCAACCACCGGTTCTGCAACTGGTTCGATCACCGGCTCCGGAGTTTTCTCAACTACTACCGGTTCTTCCTTCGGCTTTTCTTCCTCAGTTTTCTTTGAGTCCTTTTTGAAAACAACCGCTTCATCTTCTTTCTTCTTCTTTTGTTCCTGTTGTCCTTTCGGAAGGTCGATGGCATCACTTTTCAGCTTTGCAACCTTGTCACCCTGGAACTCCTGCTGAAGCGCACGGTACATTTCTTCCGACAATTTTGATGTCGGTTTCAGATCCTCTTTGTCAAAACCTTTGCCGAGCAAATAGTCAACGAGGGTGTCTTTACCTACGTTAAACTCTTTGGCCGCGGCCATTAATCTGGGTGTTGTTGTTTCAGCCATTCGTTATTATGACAATTTTATTTTTGTTTTTGCTGCTATTAGCCTTCCTCAAATTCCTCTTTCAGAACTTTTCTGACTTCGTCAATGGTGACACGTTCAAGATCAGTTCTTCTTTCGAGTTCTTCAGCGGAAAGATCTAATACACTGCGGGCAGTATCGCAACCAATTCGTTTGAATTCCTGGATCACCCATCCTTCTATCTCATCTGCGAATTCATCGAGATTGATATCAAATTCCTGGGTTTCGCCTTCTGTATCGCGGTAAACGTCAATGCTGTAGCCAGTCAATTCCTGGGCCAGTTTAATATTCACACCTTTTTTACCAATGGCCAGTGAAACCTGGTCAGGCTTGAGGTATACATTAGCTTGTTTTTTTTCATTTTCCAGCTCCATGCTGGTGATACGGGATGGTGTTAAAGAGCGTTGAATGAGAAGCTGGGTATTATTGGTCCAGTTGATCACATCTATGTTCTCGTTTTTCAGTTCACGAACTATGCCATGAATACGGCTACCCTTCATACCTACGCAGGCACCTACCGGGTCGATTCTGTCGTCGTAAGATTCTACTGCGACTTTGGCTCTTTCTCCTGGTTCGCGAACGATTTTTTTGATAACGATCAGGCCGTCGAAGATTTCCGGAACCTCAATTTCAAGCAATTTAGCTAAAAAAGAAGGTGAAGTACGGGAAAGAATAATTACCGGCGAGTTATTTTTTAACTCAACCTTTTTAACCACCGCACGGGTGCTCTCCCCTTTCTTGAAATAATCCTGCGGAATCTGTTCAGATTTAGGAAGAATCAGTTCATTTCCTTCCTCATCCAGCAATAAAATCTCCTTTTTCCAAACCTGGTATACTTCAGCACTGATGATATCGCCTACACGGTCACCGTATTTTTTAACAAGTACATTCTTTTTAAGATCACTGATACGGCTTGCGAGCGTTTGCTTTGCAGCAAGGATCGCACGACGGCCGAAATCCATGATGTTGATCTCCTCATAAAGTTCCTCACCTACTTCGAAGTCAGGTTCAACCTTAGTGGCCTCAGAATATGCAACCTCAGCCAAAGGATCATTTACTTCACCATCTTCAACGATCATACGACGACGAACGATCTCAAGATCACCTTTCTCAGCGTTCACGATCACGTCAAAGTTATCATCAGCACCATACTTTTTTCGGAGAAGCGTTTTGAAAACGTCTTCTACTACTTTCATCATCGTTGGACGGTCGATGTTTTCTGCCTCCTTAAAGTCCTGGAAGGCGTCGATCAGGTTAATGCTTGCCATTGTTGTTGATGTATTTTGAATTAATCATTGTCTTGTTTTTAAAAGACTATCTGGATGGTAGTAGTCTTAATGTTCTCGAAAGGAATAATATGATTGATTATCTCTTGTTTTTTAGATGCGGGACGACCCTTGACGGCTTTGCCTTTTGTTTCTTCTACCACTATTTCCTGCTCTTCTGCTGAAAGTAGCTTGCCTTCGATCTTTGCGCCGTCTTTCAAAAGTACTTCAACTTCCCGACCTATATTCTTTTTGTATTGCCTGAACAGCTTCAGCGGCTCGTCGAGACCCGGCGAGGAGACTTCCAGCGAAAAATCATCCGCGGGAAACAGCGCCGTTTCTTCCAGCTGCTTGTAAAGCGCCCGGTTGAACATAATGCATTTCTCGATCGAAATGCCATTATCCCCGTCCAGGAACAGTTTTACATTATTGGTAGGTTTGATCTTTACTTCAACAAGGAAGTACCCGGGGTGCTCTTCGAGGAGGGCCCCGATCATGTTCTCTATTGTCTGTATCTGTGTCTCTATCATGTGAAAATTAAGAAAGGGAACGCTTCCGTTCCCTTTCTCTTGTTCTTTTGCCTCAGCAAAGGTAAGGAAAAAGAGATATACAATCCAAGGGTGGTTTTGGGCAGCATAATATTTGCTACTTTTAATAAAATCAATCGATTATGAGCCAACCGGATAATCTCGGGTCATTTTTTTCTGAAAATAAGACGCTGCTTAAAGAATATGTGGAAACCAGGATTTCACTGATAAAACTCCAGGGCGTACGTACTTTGTCCAAAACCGGCGGAACAATGCTCTGGGCCGTTATAGCGGTGTTTTTCACTTTTTTAATACTGATGTTCGCAGGATTGGTGCTCGGCTTCTGGTTCTCTGCGCTCACAGGCAGCTATATCAAAGGTTTTGCGCTGGCCACTGGCGTATATATTTTCCTGTTCGTGCTTATAACAATTTTCAGGAATACTTTGTTTGTGAATCCGATGATACAAAAGATCATATCAAAAGCCGACGAAGACTAATCAATTTCCCCTCCTTCCTAAGGAGGGGTAGGGGTGGTTTCCTGGAATTTCCAGCCACTCCACTTTTTACAAATCAAATCAAATAAAATGAAAATTACTGATACCAATTCCCTCAACCAGGCCATCGCGGAACTCGAAACCAAAAAAAAACTGCTCGAACAAAAACTCGACGCCAATGGCGAGCACCTGCAAAAACACTTTGTTTCAATGGCTTTCAAATCTGTGGTACCCACAAACGCTTTTGAAACCGGCCCTATAGCAGCAGCGGGACACTTTTTGAAAAGTGATAAACTAAAAGATGGTTTCACACGTCTTATCAATTCAGTAACTGAAATGGCAAGTGAAGGAATGGACTCAATAGTGAGCAAATTCAAGGGCAAAAAAGATTAGAGCCCTTCACCGGATTTTAATTCACCGGCCATCACAAAGCGCTGTTGTTAACAGTTTCTTTAGTGCTTCAGACTTAATTTTACACGTATGGGACAGATACTATTGTGGGCCTTTGTTGCCTATCTTTTGTACAACTTTATTTTCAAATTTGTAATTCCACTGGTGCGGGTAACGCGCCAGGTGAAAAGACAGGTTCGTGATTTTAAACAACAAACAGGCGGAGGTTTTGGACCGGGTGCTTTCCAGGGTGGATTTACCAATGGAGGTTTTTCCGAATACAACAGTAACCGTTCATCTAACAATAACGGACAAACGCAAACTATTTTCACGCCTTCCCAGGAACCGGCAAAGAAGCCGGAAACAACTTCTGCAAAAAAGGACGACTATATCGACTTCGAGGAGATAAAGTAATTATAATCCTAAATCCATTATCGTTTTCCCGGGCTCCAGATGCATACCCTGTAAACCGGCGGCGCGTGCACCTTCAACATTTACAAGCATATCATCAATGAACACGGTTTCAGCGGGATTGATACCGGCATCGTTCACCACATAATTGAATGCTTCCACTGTTGGCTTCCTGAGTTTGATCTCATGTGAATAATAAGCTTTCTCAAAATGATCATCAAGCACCGCCTGGTTGAAAGCTGCGCTGTATGTTTTCCTGAAGGATTTCAGATGCAGTGAATTGGTATTACTGAATAGGAACAAACGGTACTTACCCTGCAGGCTTCTCAGAAACTCAATACGATCTGCAGGAAAGTCAAGCAACATCGAGTTCCAGGCAGCAATGGCAAGATCATCCTGGTTCTCAAGCTTAGCTACTTTCAGGATCTCTTTTACAAACTGGTCATCGTCTATATGACCAACTTCATAATCCTTTATAAAAGAAGTTACATGACCTCCACCAAATACCTGCTTGAAGTCAGTAAAGCCAAGTTCTGAAAATGCTTTTTCACTCGCCGCAAAATCAAGATTCAATAACACACCGCCAAGATCGAATATGATATTTTTAACTGGTTGCATTTTGTAAATGTAGGAAATTGGTATCGTACCTTCATAGGACAATCTTTCCGGACTTCTAAACTTAATATTAATGTTACATTCTCTTAAAAGTTCAATACAAAAAACCTTCACGGCCGCTGTGATAATCTTATCAACTTCGCTTGCTTTGATTGCCAGCCCTACCAGACAGGATAACAAGATCATGGAGTCATTCACGATTAAATCAGTACCGGCGATCAATGGCAGCTACACGGTATCACCAGCCATCCCCGCAGATGGTAAAGTTGCTGCCGGCACAGAACTTACTATCAAAGCAAAACCCTCTGCAGGCTATAGTCTTGATGCGATCTTTTATACCGTGAAAGGCGGCATGTGGGGTACTACAAGTTTTGAAAATTTTACCAACGAGTATAAGGTAAAGGTTGAAAAAGATATGACACTTGGGGCTACATTCATTCCCTCATCACTTGTAAATAACCTTGTAGTTAAACACGATATCTCATATGCAAAACCAGGCGCCAAGAATCTGAAATACGATGTTTATTCACCAAAGTCTGCAAAGAACCTACCATGTATTGTGATCATTCATGGTGGTGGCTGGTCATCAAACAACGAAGACATCATGCGCGGTCTTGCAAGAGAGCTTACCAAAGAAAACAAGTACGTTGTTGTAAGCATCGATTATCGTTGGGTCAAAAAACTGGATGGTGACGCAAAACCAAATGACATGCACAATCTTATCGAAGATGTGTTCGGAGCAATTGCACATATCCGTGAACATGCTGCTGAATATGGTATCGATCCGAATCGGATAGCTGTTACGGGCGACAGTGCAGGGGGACATTTATCTGAAAGTGCAGCTTTGCTGACTCCATTGATTGGCAAAGGCGGATTCGGAACAACACAAGGCGTATATGAATTTCTGCCATCCTACATTCCTGCCGGAAAAACAGTTGAAGACCTTAGAAAAGAACTTACCAGTTCAATCAAGGCTGTTGCTCCAAGTTATGGCCCATCCGACGCGTCCGACTTCAAAATGTTTATTGAGAAAACTGACCAGGGATATTTTGATGCGATCTCACCCATCAAACATGTGCCTGCTGCTTCTGAAAGAGCTTTACCTCATTTTATAGTTCGTGGTACAAAAGACCCGATCATTCCTATAAAAGCGATTGATGATTACGAGGCGGCACTGAAAGCTGCGGGACAGAAAGTGGAACGCTATGAAGTAGAAGGTGCGGGACACGCATTTTTTGACTGGAAACCAGATGCTGTTACTATTGCTACTTTCGAAAAGTATGGTGTTCCTTATGCAGAAAAGATGAGAAAATTCTTTAATGGAGTATTTTATAAATAACTGACTGTAAAAGCCCTTCCGGATAATTAACGGAAGGGCTTTTACAGTTT